>JAZDMK010000171.1:0-6493 GCA_043800975.1 Bacteroidota bacterium
TTTATTTAGATAAAATTGATTGTATCAAGGCCACTGTATACAGAAACTGAAAATACACCTAAGTGTTTTTTTTAAATTCATGGCTGTATAATCCGCATTCGTAGAAGGAAAGTTTTTCTTAATCTGAAAGTCAAAAAAAGGCACACGTATTTTGTATTAAAAAAAGCTACGTAAAATCCACATATACGATAAGGAAGACGGAAGAGTATTTTAGGGGTTGGGCACGATTGCAACGCGCTCTGAATTGTAGTTTCTTTACAATATCAAATTAAGGAGAAAGAGGGTTATGAAAGAACTGATAAAGGAGAATACGAATTTGTTGATATACATTTCAATCATGACCGTCGGAATAGTCACATATTTCCTTTTTGTTTAATTTTGATTGTTAGTTAGGTTAATAGTTGAGAAGCGGAGGCCATAAGCCTCCGTTTCTTTTTTTATTAAATCCAGAAACGTTTCTTCTTGTAGGGGAATTCGTTCATGAGTTCGCCTGAATAGTAAAACTCATAAGAGATAACACCAAAAGTGTAGACCCTTCCATTAACGGTAATGTGTGATCCACCCACCTGTGGATCTGCTTTGGGTTTGGAAACAATAAATCCCAGATTAAATAATGTAGCCAGAATTTCAGGGCGGTTCGAAATGTCATAACCGGCTTTTTCCCATTGTGTTTTCACCTCTTTCAGGAAAAGTGCGGCATACATATAAGAATAGAAATGATTGTGATAATCAGTCAGACGATCGAAGCGCTCCTGCGTATGATCTTCGGTTTTAAAATCAAGAAGGTTCTCATATTTTTTCCCCAGGTAATAGCAAGAAGCAGGTTCTTTCAGATACCGTTCAATATCCATGGCCGTGAAATCCTTTATTCCTGTTACGCCCCACGACATTTTGGTAGAAGTAGAGAGCACTTTCAGCGGACCGAGGTAGGATTTGTATTTTTCCCGGGATGAGTTAAACAATCGAATTTGTTCGCCGATAACAACCGAAACAATCAAGCGAGATTCGACACCGGTGAGAACACTGACGCTGTCGATCATTCTCTTTTCCTTCGTTAATGCTACTTTCAGCGATTCCCATTCTTCAATGTTCATCCACCGGTATATATTACTGTCGGCGGGCTTGGCTCCGGATTTTTTAAAAGGGGCAAGACATTCCTCCATGCGCTGGTGGTATTTTTCATTGCTCTGAAGATGCACTTCCAAAGCATCAAACATACGTAATGCGATTTCCGGATTCTTCTCTTTCTGAAACGCACGCAGGATGAAAGCGGCATTTTTGGGATAAAATTCATTCAGAACTTTCACCCGTGTGTAAATATCCGTTTCAAGCTTGATGCCGCCAAATGTGGTATCAATCGTTTGCTGGGTGTACGTTTTTTTGGAAAGATCAGCGTAATAGCGGTCGTTCTTATCAACAGTACCGGGATCATTTGTGATTCCCATACGAACAGCAAAGTATACAGTTGTCAGAATAAATCCGGCCAATGCGTATCCAACAAGTATAATGAAAAACGGAATTTTAAACCATTTTTTCGCGAACAGCTTTTTAATAAATGACATAGCAGTAAAAGTGAAAGTAGTAAAGAGGGCGCAAATTTATAACATTTTTCATTCAATCAATTGAGAATGAAAAATATTTATAGTTCAAAAATTTTCTAAACGCCCTTCCGTTTAAAGAGGCATGTTTCCATGCTTTTTAGGCGGGGATGTGATGGTTTTGTTCTGCGTCATTTCCAGTGCCTGAATGAGCTTTTGCCTTGTCTGTCGGGGCAAAATGATCTCGTCGATATACCCGAGTTCGGCAGCCTGATAAGGGGTTGCAAAGCGATCGCGGTAATCCTGCAATGCCTTTTCTTTTTCATCCGGCGAAGAACTACGGTACAATATGTTCACAGCACCTTCGGGCCCCATAACGGCAATCTCGGCTCCGGGATAAGCCAGGTTTACATCTGCACCGATGTGTTTGCTCGACATTACACAATACGCACCTCCGTATGACTTGCGTGTGATAAGCGTGATTTTTGGAACCGTAGCTTCAGAAAATGCAAACACAAGTTTTGCGCCGTGACGAATTATTCCAAGATGTTCCTGCTGCGTGCCGGGTAAGAAGCCGGGTACGTCTTCCAGCGTGATGATAGGAATATTAAAAGCATCGCAGAAACGTACGAAGCGCGCGGCTTTTACAGAGGCATCCACATCCAGTACACCGGCAAAAACAGCGGGCTGGTTCGCCACAAATCCTACAGACTTCCCGCCCATAAAGGCGAAGCCAACAACAATGTTTTTTGCGAAGTAGGGCATTACTTCAAAGAAATAACCATCATCCACAACGGTTGTGATCAGTTCCTTTATGTCATAAGGTTTATTCGGATCATCAGGAACAAGGCTGTCCAGCTTTTCATCTTCACGTGTCAGACTATCTGTGCAGGAACGATGGGGTGAGTCCTCCATGTTGTTGGATGGTAAAAACTGCAATAATTCGCGAATCATCAGTAAGGTTGATTCTTCGCTATCGCGCATGAAATGAGCAACGCCGCTTTTGGAATTGTGGGTAGTTGCACCGCCCAGTTCTTCCTTAGTTACTTCCTCGTGGGTAACTGCTTTGATCACGTCGGGTCCGGTAACGAACATGTAACTTTTATCTTTTACCATAAAGATAAAATCCGTCAGGGCCGGGCTGTAAACCGCGCCGCCAGCGCATGGGCCGAGGATGGCAGATATCTGTGGCACAACACCCGAAGCCATAGTATTCAGATAAAAGATATCAGCATAACCGCCGAGGCTGGCAACACCTTCCTGAATCCTTGCTCCGCCGGAGTCGTTTAATGCTATGATGGGCGCGCCATTGCGCATGGCAAGTTTTTGAACTTTAATAATTTTATCTGCATTCGAGCGACTCAGGGAACCACCTAATACAGTAAAATCATAGGCGTAAACATACACAGGACGCCCGTCTATTTTTCCATAACCTGATACAATACCATCACCGGGAAACTTTTGGTTCTCCATTCCGAAATCTGTGCAACGGTGTGTAACCAGTTTATCAAGTTCCTGAAAAGAGTTTGGATCGAGCAGTATATTCAGGCGTTCGCGGGCAGTTAGTTTTCCTGATTCATGTTGCTTGCGCACACGTTCTTCGCCGCCACCTTCTTCGGCTTGCATTGAAATGTTCTGGTATCCTTTTGTTTTATTATTATCCATTGTAATTTCAGTTTCAGTTACTCATTATTTTTTTCTACTTCTGTTGCTTTTCCCAATACAATCAATGTGCGGTTAGCTTCTACAGTATCTCCTTCGGCGACCATGATTTTTTCAATGATGCAATCAGCAGTGACTTTGTATTCACTCTGCATTTTCATGGCTTCAATTACGATCACGGTTTCTCCGGCTTTTACGGAATCGCCTTGCCGGAAAGGAAGACGGATAACTTTTCCGGGCATGGGAGAAATAATTTTATCTTGTGCTGCACCCGGATTTTCTTCCTGTCGGTTTTTCAGATAACGGGCATGCATGTCGATAATCTCAACATCGTAATGATTGTATCGCACGCTGACTGAATAATTGCGCTGTGTATCACCTTTCATCAGTTCAACACTGTATGAGTGGTTATTGATGATTACTGAATAAACACCTTCTTCTGTCATCAGAATATCGGCATCATATTCTGTGTCATCAATGTTCATGCGGATGTTATTTCCGTTTTTTGAGATCAGCTGAACGTTCGATTTACGTTCGCCTATAGCAATTTCTAGACTCATGTGTGTGGGTTTAAAATCCGTATAAATTCTTATGTTTTCCAAGTTCTTTCCAGCGACTGCTTGCGCGATTTTCGTGAACCGTAACGGGCGTGCTTTCTTCCATATTGATCAGGTAATCGAAGTAAGCAGCCATCATCGCAACGTCTTCGGTTTCTTTCTGATTATTTTTTTCAGGTTGCAGCAATTCATCCAGATTTTTTTCGATGAAGTGTGTGTTGTATTTTCCCTGAACGAAATCGTTGCTATCCATGATTCGGCGCAGTACTGCAAGGTTGTTGGCCACACCGATTATTTTATATTCGTGCAAAGCGCGGCGCATACGTTCGATGGCATACTCGCGCTTTACCGCCCACACAACCAGTTTCGCGATCATGGGATCATAATGAATCGGAATTTCATAACCGTCGTACACATAACTATCGACGCGCACGCCAAGACCCAGCGGTTCTGTGATATGACGAATCACTCCCGGATTGGGCATAAAATTATTCATGGGATCTTCCGCGCAGATGCGGCATTCAATAGAATGACCACGGGGTTGAATCTCGTCTTGTGAGTAACCAAGTTCTTCACCATTGCTGATGCGGATTTGCTGTTTCACCAGATCCAGACCCACTGTTTCTTCCGTTATGGGATGCTCAACCTGAAGACGTGTATTCATTTCAAGAAAATAAAAATTCAAATCTTCATCTACAAGAAATTCAATGGTGCCGGCTCCGGTGTAATTTACGGAACGCGCAGCGGTAACTGCAGCTTCACTCATTTTTTTACGCACTTCGGGTGTGAGTAAAGGTGAAGGTGTTTCTTCAATAATCTTCTGATGCCTGCGCTGAATCGAACATTCACGTTCGTACAGATGAACAATGTTGCCATGATGATCACCCAGCACCTGAAATTCGATGTGATGCGGAGAGGCAATATATTTTTCAATGTAAACCGACTCATCACCGAAAGAAGCCAGTGCTTCGGAACGTGCATTCACAATGGCTTCCCAGAGTTCTTTTTCATCATTTACTACGCGCATTCCTTTTCCACCGCCCCCGGCTGATGCTTTGATCATCAGCGGAAAGCCAAGGCGGGCGGCAATTTCAGAAGCCATCTCCGGACTTGTAATTTTTTCTTCCGTTCCGGGAACTACAGGAATTCCGGCACGAATCATCGATTTGCGCGCCGAAACTTTATCGCCCATTTCAAGAATTACTTCCGGTGCGGGGCCGATAAAAATAATTCCTTTATCGCGACAAAGCTGCGAGAAGGCTGCATTTTCGGAAAGGAATCCGTATCCGGGATGAATGGCATCGGAGCCCGATTTTATGGCAGCATCCAGAATAGCATCCATGCGGAGGTAACTTTCAGACGAAGGCGCCGGGCCAATGCAGTAGGCTTCATCCGCATAGTTCACGTGGCGCGAACTGCGGTCGGCTTCCGAATAAACGGCAACGGTAGGTATGCCCATTTCGCGGGCTGAACGCATGATGCGCACAGCAATTTCACCGCGGTTGGCCACAAGAATTTTTTTAATCATACAAATATTTTATTCCGTGAGGAAAATCAAATGCTGCATTTCACAACATATAAAGTTGAATTGACGTGCAGCGGTTTTCAGGTTAAGTGGCAAAGGTAATGAAACATATCGGAGGCAAAATGCAGTCGTGAATAACTTTTGACAGCAAAAGAAAAATTTAAAGAAGGATGAATTTCGGAAAGTGTTGACAAATGCGGGAACCCGCAAGTGGAGTTTGATTGGTTGTTATTCGGGTAACATGGTTTTCAACAAAGCGGATGCCTTTTGAAAAACATCGAAGTACGAAGCACATCGAAGTACGAATTAGTACGAACATACGAATTACGAAACTCAGCGAAGTACGAATTGATACGAACTTACGAATTACGAAAATTCAAACACAAGTTCTTGCCACCAAGTCACGAAGACACCCCGTCTATTCAGCCGGGCAGGCAAGGAGCACCAAATTTATTTTTAACAAGCGAGTAATTGAAGAATACACAAAAAATTTACACTCTCATTAGCGAATTTGTGAATTAGCAAATTGGTAGAATTTATCAATACATTTAAAATATCGTATAGCTAAAGCAAGGTGTAAGTTTGCTAAAGCAAAATGTAAAGCAGCTAAGCAACGGGGAAAATGATCAGACGCGCGATGTATCAGTACTAAAGGGCGGGGAAAGATTGCTAACGCAAAATGTACCGCAGCTAAGCGGCGGGGAAAGTGATCAGATGCGCGATGTATTAGTGCTAAAGGCCGAGGAACATGGGCTAACGCAATATGTATTTGTGCAGATGCGAGATGTAATTGTGCTAACGCAAGATGTAAAGCTGCTAAAAGCCGGGGAAAGCGTGCTAACGCGAAATGTAACTGAGCTAAACGCGGGGGAAAGTGTGCTTGTTGAAAGTGACAGTTTGCTAAAGCTGTAGCGCCTTTTGCTAAAGCGTAGTGACACGCAGCTAAAGGAAGTTGACAGTTTGCTTGTTGAAAATGTACCGGAGTTTGAGCAAACTGTAAGTTGGCTTAAGCAATATGTAAACGTGCTAAAGCAAAGTGTAAAGTTACAAGTTACCAGTGACGAGTGACAAGTTGACCTTGTCCAAATAACGTTGACCGTTTTTAATTAATTAATCACTTATTATTTTAATGTTGACTTTTTCTTTTTTGGTTTCTTTTTTCTTTTTGTTAACAACCCACTTTTTTGTTAATACCCCTGATGCAGTAAGCA
>JAZDMK010000179.1:0-5615 GCA_043800975.1 Bacteroidota bacterium
TAGAAATGAAAGATTGTGTTCTGAGTTATTCCAACTTCTGACTTTTTCAAAAATTAAAAATTCATCCGCACCACCTTCTTCTCCCCAAAAAACTCCTCTTCAAAATATTCTGAGCAATCTCTGCATTTCGCTTTCAGCCGGGTTTCGGCAATTTCGCTTTTCAGGTCGCCACCTTTCAGGCAGATCAGTTCATCACATTTTTTGCGTGTCCATCCCACAAGCATTGCCAGGGGCGCAACAGCGCGGCATACGCAGGTGTCGAACATCAGGCCTTTGTATTCTTCTACCCGTCCGTTTATACAAAGCACATTATCGAGCATCAATGATTTGGCAACGGCTTCCACAACGCGTATCTTTTTTCCGATCGAATCCATCAGTGTGAAGTGGCAGGAGGGATACAAGATTGCAAGCGGTATTCCGGGAAAGCCGCCCCCCGTGCCCACGTCAATCACACGGCTGCCGCCTTCTATCGGGAAAGCCTTGGCAATGGCCAGCGAGTGCAGAACGTGGCGCTCATAAAAAAACGGCATATCGTTGCGTGAGATGAGATTGATTTTTGAATTCCAGTCTTCATACAATGCCTGCATTTCACCGAACTGGCGCTTCTGGGCAAGGGTAAGATCAGGAAAATATTTCTGGATGATTTGCATTCAACAAAAATAGTAAAATCGTTGTAACAGTGGTTTGTCTTTTTTAAACACAATACAAAAAGCTTGAAGTCCGAAGCTGGAAGCCAGAAATGGAAAGCTGACGCAAATGACTTCGCTTTTCGCTAATGAACTTTTGAGTTTGGTGAAACTTCGTGTTTTCGTGCCTTCGTGGCAAAGTTTTTTTAAACACAATAGGAACATAGGCGACATAGGCACATATTATCAGTTTTGATTTTTGAATTATTGCATACAAAATAAATCAATAATGAACCTTTAAGTTTGGCGTATCTTCGTGTCTTTGTGTTTTCGTGGCAAAGAATTTTTTAAACACTCCGTTGCGGCGGAAGGAACATAGGCGACATAGGCATATAATATCAGTTATGAATATTGATTGTATTTCTATGATTCTATGTGATGTATTTTCTATGTGATCTATGTGTTAAAGGAAACTATTTATTTTCTTTTTCGTAGAATGAAATTTGCCTGAAACGATAATGATGAGAAAACGATTTTTTTATTTTACAAAAAGCTGTTACATTTGCCTCCCTGTGAAAGTTTTATCTTGCATATTCATATCTTTTTTACTTTTCTTTTGCACTGCTAACACTGCATTAGCGCAAAAGGGAAAAGCCCCTGCGATTTTGAAATACATCGAGAAGTATAAGGATGCAGCATTGGAAGAAATGTTTGAATATGGCATTCCCGCCAGCATTACGATAGCACAGGGTATCATCGAGTCGGGATCGGGCACCAGCAACCTTGCACGCAAATCAAACAATCATTTCGGTATCAAATGCGCCACATGGGACGGCCCCACATCATACCGCTGGGACGATGGTGGCAATGCATGCTTCCGCAGTTATGACGATGTGTGTGATTCTTTCCGCGATCACAGTTACTTTTTGAAATTCCGTGCACGCTATGAATTTCTTTTTGATTTATCAAGCAAAGATTACATCGGCTGGGCGCATGGTCTGAAGAAAGCAGGTTATGCTACAGCGCCTGATTATGCGCATCAGGTAATTAAAATTATTCAGGATTATCAGTTGTATAAATTCGATATGTCGAAAGACGAAATTGCTGAATTTAATAAGAAGGCAGTTGAAAATACCAAGGCTGCCACATTATCTTCTCCCAATGGCAGCAGTGCCGACAACAAGTCGAAGCCGGAAGAATCAATCCGGATTTTTGAATAAAGTTTTTATTTATTCTATTTCCATTTGAGGTTTAAATGAAGTAATAAATTAGCAGATGCTTTATCTATAAGCTAACTGCTATGTTCTACTTAGAAATGGCAAAGTGGATTTTCAATGACAATATTGTGATGAAATCCAAACTTATAAATGATTTTAATTTCCGATCATCGGAACGGTTACCTTCTTCTTTCCGCAGCCCCAGGCCAGGTTCATGCCGAAGTGAACAGATGCATAGCGTGTTTTGTGCGGAAGAAAAGCCGCGTATACATTATCACATAATGCATAGAATTGGTAACAGCCGCCTTTAATACTAAACCCCAGGCCAAAGTTGGCGAATGCATGCTTCTGCATGGAATAATTTGCCATCAGATTCAGGAAAGTACCTACACGACGGTTGTATGCAAGTGAAAAGGAAGGATGGTATTTTTTATTGTAAAACTCGCTCCTGTAATATGCACCGAATCTGTTTTTGTCATCAAGCTGATAAAAACCGCTTAAATGAACGCGGGTGCCAATAGGCGAAAGATAGCTGTCGTTGGTTTCATCTAAATTAAAAGTTTGTACAATGGAATCGACCATTGTTTGTATTCGGGCATTGTTGGCAGAGTCGCTCTGATCGAAGAAATTGCTGATGTCGATTCCGTCAAAAGTATAAGTGCCATTGCTCTTAAAAGTCTGTGCATTGCTGTTCCATTTTATAAAGCCAATGTCTGTAATACTGGCAGCCAGACTCAGTTTGCTGTTCACATCATATTTTGCGCCTACATCTAATCCGATACCCCAGTTTTTAAAATTCATCAGATAATCTTTCATATTGAAAAGAGAGTCATCCACTTTTACAGAATCGAACCCGTACATTTCAATTCCCAGCGGAATCGAAGAGTTGACCATCATATCCGTATTAAAAGTGTGCCCAAACATGATGGGTTCAATTTGAATATTCAAATCACTTTTTGAAAAATAAACGTTGCCCAGGCCGAACAAAGCCTTGGCGCGGAAGCCTCCCACAAATTTTTCATTGTATTGCTCGGCAAGACCAAAAGCTATTTCACGATAATGCGTGGCATTGAGGCTGAGCCCGTCGAAGTTGGCGGTTCTTCCGGCAAAGTAGCCATTCCCGTAGGCAGCCATGCGAAGCATATCGCCGGGAAGGCAGAGGCGCGCATTTACTTTTTCATTGATGCTGAAACTATAAAAGAACCGCTCTGTACGAAGAGCAAACGATAGGAGTTCAATATTGGCATTGACAGAAGTGTAATTGCGTTTCCCAAGTTTATTGTCCACCATCCTTACAAAATTCTCAAGAATGTAAATAGAGTCATTGTCATGGCGCCTCAGGATATCATGTGCATTGAAGCTGGAATTGGATGCATTTACATTGATAGAAGACAAGGCAGGTATGCTGATATACATCTTGCATTCCGGAATCAGCGCAGGATTAATGTAATTCGACTGATGCAGTGTTTGCATGAAGTGTACACCCATATCCCATTGGGCAAACGATGGAATGCTTGCCAGACATAGCCCCCATGCAACGAACAGTGTTTTTAATTTGTTTTTTCGCATGGACTAATAATGATCTGGGTTAACGGAAAACTGCACCTGTGTGGACACTCTGACCTTCAGCTTGTAATTGGAATATATTTTTACTAGGCTGTAGGCATTATTAATTTTTGTTGTATTCAAGGTCCCCCTGACAAATAGTTTCCGGCAGGTTTCAAGATTTTCAATTCTTGCTTTATCCATGAAGGCAATGGTGTATTTATCCACAGGACTTGTTACGCGGTAAGCTGGAGCCGGTCCTGGAATAGCAGCCGGAACCACTTTGTCAGCGGGGTTGAGAATTAATGAATCGAGTTTTACGTTGTTGGAATCGGCAAAGTACAATTGACATTCTGCTTCAATCGGGAACCAGTTTTCAATATAAAGGCGGAAGGAAACCCAGTCGATTTCATGTACTTTTTCAAATTCAAATTTAAAAGTATCCTGCAAATTGAAATCCCATGCTTTTCCATACAGCGGAATCTCAACCTGAACATCTACAGCAAAACGACTTGTATCAACCACGAAATTATTCCCAACACCCCCCGGATTGGAAAGCCCCGTTATATTATACAAAACGGTTCGTGGAGAGATGTTGATAGCGTCTTTTACGGTTGAATTTCCCTGATTCAGAAATACCGCTGTAACCACTGCCTGCCCGATTTGTGTAATTGTAGGTGAGTTGATCGGGAGCGGATTGGGCAAACCGGGTCCTACAATGGGTACTGTGTAAGGAGCGTTAACCGGTGAATTGGCAACAATAGTGTTAAAGCTCACGTTAATGGGCATTCCGAAAGAATTGCTCACAAAAATATTCAGTCGGGGATCTTCGAAATAAATTGTTCCGAGTGCGTTATTCTTAAAAATTTCAATGCTGATCGTATCGGAATTGAAATTAAAAACCTGTTGTCCGAAATACCCAAAAAGCTTGGTGTAGGAAACACCTGTGAAATTATTTGTAAAGCCAACATTGTAAGGGGAATTGTTTGGGTTCCCACTGGCATATGCAGTAACTGTATAATTAATAGTTATCTGATTCGTTGCGTCAAAACTCATTTTTCTTCCAGCCAGTCCAATCTGATAAGTAGGCATGGGAGCAATATAGTTGTAATATAAAATTGTGCTGAAAGGAACACCGGCCTGAGTGAGATTAGGAATGGAAACCCGGATTTTGGCATTGTGATTCATGTTAGAATTCATAGCCATATCAAGAATGCCGGTTTTAAAGAAAATACTGTCGTAGCGTTCTCCGGCGGGAGTTGAAAATGTGTAAGTGGTTGAATAAGAATAAATCACACTGTCGCCGATGGGAGTGCCAACGGGAATGCTAAAATTGTCGCTGTAGCTTATGTTCTGATCATTGATCGTAATAAATTCATCAGCCCTGCGGGAAAAAACATTGCCGTTATAAACCAGCCATAGAAAACCGGATGAGTCTTCCACAAACAAATGTGTAGAATCGTAATCCTTGATGATATCGTATAAAGTCAGTTCTGAATTGATAAGCGGAGCCACAATATTGGGGTTGTATTGGCTGTTTGTAGAGACTTTATCCATGTTGAATTCATCTTTTAAACAAGATGTCAAAAACAGAGAGGTCAGAAACAGCAGGGCAAGCAGTTTTCTACAGATCATTAGTGCAAGATTGAATTGACAAAGATAAAAAGACTTTACTCGAATTCATAGACATTATTAAATCCATTTTGGTTGTCTTTATACTTAAAAATTAAAAGAAAGTTGGTCTTCAACCAATTTGTATGACATCCGGTGGTAAGGACAGGGGCCATGAAGCATAATCCCTTTGCGGTGAACCTTCGTTGGATACCCTTTGTTTTTTTTCCATTCATACATGGGGAATTCATCGTGAATCTTCAGCATGAATTCATCACGGTGGGTTTTTGCCAGAACTGAAGCAGCGGCAATATGCATATACAGCGCGTCTCCTCCAATAATGCAGCGGTGAGGGATTCCTTCCATTGCATGAAAGCGGTTGCCATCAATTAATAGCATTTCGGGCTTCTGAGAAAGCCCCGCAACAGCCTTTTGCATCCCAAGGATCGATGCGTTTAAAATATTTATCTCGTCAATTTCAGCAGCGGAAATTGCCATTACTGACCAGGCAACAGCTTCTTTTTCAATTCGAAGACGCAATAAATTGCGTTGCTTCTCGGTCATTTTTTTGGAATCGTTCAGCAGGGGATCAGAAAATCCCTTCGGAAGAATAACA
>JAZDMK010000181.1:0-9167 GCA_043800975.1 Bacteroidota bacterium
GGTAATAATATACGGGTTTGACTCCAAACCGGTCGCGGACCAACAAAAGGATTTTGGAATTTTTGTCATAAACGGCAAATGCAAACATGCCGTTTAGCTTGTCCAGACAAGCTTTACCCCATTCCATATAGGAATATAACAAAACTTCGGTATCGGAACCTGACTTGAAGTTGTACCCTTTAGAGACTAAAATCTGACGGAGTTCAATGTAGTTGTATATTTCCCCGTTAAAAACGATAACGTAACGCCCGCTTTCATCTGTCATTGGCTGGTGACCCTTTTCCGACAAATCAATTATACTGAGGCGGACGAAACCCAGTCCAATATTTTCCTTAACAAACGTTCCTTCGTCATCCGGTCCGCGGTGCTTCATGACTTTCATCATGGAACGAAGCGTTTTTTCCTCAACTACACGGCCATTGAAGTTTATTATTCCACAGATTCCACACATAATGTTAATCCGGTTCTCTCATGTTTAATATTTTTCTCAGCAAGACTTTTACCTGCAGCACCAACCATTGTCTAAAATTGGGAAGCGTATATACTTTCCCAAATGATTCAATTCTTGTAATTTTAAAATCAGGATTCGAAATGTTGATCAGAGATCGATGCATCATATCGGTGCTTTCCCTGTAAATTCTTTTCTGCAGTGATTTCAAGCTTTCGGTTTTTCTAATCCGAAACTTCATCTCGTCCATAGGAATCCCGCAATCCAGCCCGGGTTCCAATTTCTGAACCGTGACGCCGATTTCTTTCTCATTGTTGTACAATTCCCAGAAAGCAGGCGGCATACCTCTGTATTTGCGCATATCCCCATGATGATAGGATAATATTCCCAGGGGAGCAATCGAAAGCATGTCCTTTTTGATAATTCCAAAACCGTTGATGAGAATCAGGACATCAGGTTTTATGGTGGAAATTTTTGACAGGATTTCAGCGGAATAGGGAGATGCTGTTTCTATGGTTTGGATACCTTTGGATTGGCAAATATTTTTTACCACGTAAAGATTTGGCTTTTTTGAAAAAATCTTTTGAAACAACATTATCAGAATATACGCTCCTCTGCCTCTTTTTAGGTTTTTTATGAACTTCTTTTTTGACGATAATTCGGGTCTACAGTCAATTAGAGCAAATGAAATCCGAAAGTTTCTATCCTCAAGTATTGTAGACAGCACCTCAAAATGATGATCGGTGATTACTGGCTTTGTCAGAATTCCAATTTGCATTTCAGGCAATTATTTTGAGAAGAGTTTCAGGAATCCCCACACACCCGATGATTTGACGATGAGCTCGTCCATAGTAAAGGTATCTTTAACCGAAATCCTTCTTAATTTGTACAAGTCTGTTTTAATACTGTTGAAACCGTAGTCAACAGTAATACCACATGAATAACCCGCTTCTTTGACGATATCAATTTCTCTTTTCGAATAATCGCCATTCGGATAACTAAGCGCAGTAATATTTAAATCGTATTCGGTTTCAAGAACCATTTTCGAATCAAAAATTTCTTTTCTGGCGTCTTCTAAACTACATTGAGTCAGAATGGGATGGAACAGGGTATGGGATTGAAAGTTGATTTGTTCCTTCATTTCCATTATTTGGGATTTATTCAATGCCTGGGGGGTTTCGTGCTCTTCTTCCTGGTTGTATCCAAATTCATTCAGAATGGCAAGTCTTTCGGAGTTTATGATTTTCTTGAGCTCTCCTTTCTTATCTTCCGAAGGCTTATAGGTAAACCAAAAACTCCTGTTTGTATTGATAATTGCAGCGCATAAAAATATCGAGACAGGTACCTTAGACTTTTTTATCAGGGGTAATAATTTGTAATTTCCGATATGTCCATCATCGAAGGTAATAATCAGGGCTTTTTTTGGCAAGGAGATCAACTCTTTGTATTCAACTGCATTCAGAAAATCATTCAAATCGATTAGGTTGTATTTTTTCCGTAAAAACGGGAAAGTATTATCAGCTGTTTCTTTTGAAATATCATGGAACAACAATATTGTAACCCTGTTTTTTTGGAATACCTCACGAAAAAGAATCGGCAATCCGGAATACCTGAGAAATTTAAATAATATATTCCTCATTTTTTATTCCCAGTATTTTGAGTAAGCCTTCATTTTCCCTCGTTATTGAATATTTTTCTTTTGCCCTCAATGCGCCTGATAGGCCCATGGAAATTCGCATTTCAGGATTGCCGGCAATTTCAAGCATGCAGTTGGCATGGGCCTCAATGTCGCCGGGATTGAATAACAAGCCATCGATACGGTTGCGGACAATTTCCGGTAACGAACCGCTTGCTCCCGTCACAACCGGAAGGCCAGATGCCATGGCCTCCACGAAGGCTACACCGAATGCCTCTTCCTGCAGGCTTTCGGGTCCTTTTCTACTGTGGGCAGTAAAAACATCTGCACTGTTTCTTAAACTTTCTCCTTCTGCAGCCGTTACCTTACCTAAAATTTTTATTCTATCGGAAAATTTCGATTCTTTAGAGAGTTTTTCGCAAATGGATTTTAATTTTCCGTCACCGGCAATAATCAATTCTCCGTTCAAACCCATTTCACAAGCCCTGATAAAGGCAGAGACTGTCAAATCGGGACCTTTGACGTCAAGCAAACGGCCTATGAATAAAAATGTAATATGTTTTTTTTGAGGATCTCTTGCCGGGATTTCAAATGGAATCGGGACCCCGGGATTATTGACAAATATTCTTTCGGAAGCCAGATTGATTTCTTCAAGCTTCTTTTTTGTATTGATCGAATTGGCAATAAAAAAAACATTGGGAGACAATTTCTGAACCTCTGCCACGTAATCCCCCCACCACAGTTTTCTCCATTTACGTGTCATACTGTAAATTTCCCAGGTTACGTCTATCCCGTGGCAATGAACGTAAACAGGTTTGTTAAACTCTTTCAGGATATTTATATACCGCACCGCGTTGGTTAAAAAGTGAATTACAATTACGTCAATGTCTTTGTTCTTTGCCTCATATTTCATTATTTTTCGGCTCTTAATATCGACGTAAACATCCGAGACCAACCTCATAATTCTTGATTTGTAATTTTTGCCTTTTGGAAGCAACACGAGTTTCTTGTTAGCAAGCAGGCTTTCGTCCGGCATCTCTTCTTCAATGATGGTTTTGATAAAAGGAGAAAGCAACTCGAAATTCCTTCTCATCCATATGTGGGAAGAACCGCAGATTCTGGGACCGAAAAAGAGAATGCCCATTATTTGTTTAATTGAATCCAGTTGATGGTCAATGTCGGGTTGTTGTAACTACAATCTAATCCAGTTGTCGGGAATCATTCCCTGCAACTGCCTGTTGATTGAAGGGTCGGCGAACAATCTTTCCGGTGCGACAACCTTTTTTTCCGGGTTGCCATTCAACCAGGCACCCCACCATCCGAAGGTACTATTGCCTAAAATATTGTGTTTGCAGTTTGACATCAGCCTGAGGTCTTCAATCTCACTACCTGGAGAGTTGTTAAGATCGACATAATTTATTCTGCACTTTTTGCTGTATTCGTTAAAATTTACTCTGACCCAATTCATATCGTCACTGAAAAAGTATAAAACGGGATTACTTATTTGTTCCAGTATATAACTGATTGCCTTCAGATAAAATTCCGGACCAATCGTTCCCAGAACCGGTAAATTTTTAAAATCGCCTCTTCTGACGTGCACCGAAACAGAATTGCAACCGGTAATTTTATCCAGCATTTCTGTGTTTGACTGCACGGGTAATTTTTTGAAGACAAAGTCCTGTTTTACCTTATCCTCCACTCCAGCAAAAAATTCAGGGTTTTGCCAGTATCCGACAAGATACGTGTTCGGGGAAAGTTTTAAAAAATCAGGATTGTATCCATGCCCTTTTTGAGAGTATATTTTGGATATGGGGAGACGGTAGGACAGTTGTCGGTTAAGCCAGGAGATCTTTAATTTTTTGAAAAGAAGACTTTTCCTGACAAATTGATCCAGGTCTTTTTTATCGATAAATTTTTCTTCAATGCAAAAGTTACCTAGCCCATATTTTCTGTAATCTACATTTTCCCCAAGTTTTCCATCTTTAAGGTAGCTCAGATCAATTTTCAATTTGGTGTTAGTGCGAATTGACAGTGCCCTGCCTGCCGCATACTGAAACATTTGATTGCCCATACCTCCCTGTAAGCGCACAATGATCATAAATTACCCGGGTTGTAAAACGTTATTGTAAACTTTTGTAATTCTCCCGGCAATGGATTCCGAATCAATTTTTAGCTCAAGAATTCTTTGACGACCGGAGGTTTTCCCCACAGAACTGCTGAAATGTATAGCTTTTTTGATTTGTTGTGCAAAATCATTTGTATTTATTGCACTCAGAAAGCATCCGGCTGTATTTCCAAAAACAAATTTCACGTCGCCCACATCTGTCGAAACCAGCGGGCAATTACAAGCCATTGCTTCTTTTACAACATTAGGAGATCCTTCATGATAGGAAGAAAGAACCACAAGGTCGGATGCATTCAGCCATGTACGAATTTCATTGTGTGTTTTGTTGTATACGGGAATCAGTCGAACGTTTTCCGCGTTTAAACTTTTAACGGCTTCCTCAGCCATTGAATAATTTTTTTCGGGACGCCCGGGATTTGAAACGAAAATAATGATTATATCGGTAGGGGAAAGACCTAATTCTTTCCTGGAGATTGCTTTGTCTTCAGGGTAAAAATGCTTCAGGTTAACGCCATTTGGTATTACCCCGGCGTTTTTAACGTTCAACTTTTTCAACATTTGTGTTGATTTCACAATGGAATAACTGTAAAACCGGTATGCCATGAACCGGTTTATTCTTGTAAGAAGGATACTGAATTCACTGATCTTGCCGTCTTTACGGTTGGATCCTATCAAATCATCACCCATGAAAGACACGACAATGGGCAGATTTTTGCTTGCCAGCAGAGCAATTATTCCGCTTAGTCCATAATGTGCATGTACAATGTCAAAACTTTTTCCTTTAAGGTAACGGCGGAGGCTGAACAAAGCATTGAAATACCCGTTGATCCCTTTCCCCTTTACAGTAAAAAACTCAATCACGTGGCCATGATCAATCAGGGATTTGCCCTGATTCTCAACCAGTGGACTAATTCCGTACAATGCATTTCCACTACTTACAAATAAAACGTTCACTCAGGTATTAGGCATTTGGTAATATAATCAGGTAATTCAATGTGTCTCACCTGCAATTTCAAGTTTAGACAGGTTTTGGGTAGGGGCAATGCAATTCTTATGATATATTTTGTACTATAAATAATTTTCACAATATTCCCTTGCGGTTCTGTTGATGTTAAAGTTGACTGTACAATGCTTGTAAGCGGAGTCGATTATTTTAAGTATATCGCCGTTTTTGTATAATTCCATTGCATTTTCAATTTGTTTTGCCAGATCTTCAAAGTTGTTGTTTTCGAATGTCAGGCCATGCTTCCCGTACTCCAATATTTCGGCAGGTCCTTCAATATTGGATGCAATAACCGGTACTTTTGCAGCCATAGCTTCGGCAACAGTAAGCCCAAAACCTTCAAATCGGCTTGGGTGTACAAATAAATCGTATTTGCAAAGGTTGTCATACACCCATTCCCTGCTCTTGTTTCCCAATAAAAAAACATAATTCTGAAGCTTCAAATCAAGAATGAGTTTTTCAATGAAATCCCTTGAAACACCTTCACCGGCCAGGTCCAGTCGAATGTTCCGGATCCCTTTCCGATTAATCATTACATCCAACGCCTTAATCAGTAAATCCTGACCTTTTGCCGTATGGTCAAGGCGTTTAACGAGTATAATTTTATATACTTCGGGAGGGGCGAAGGATTGTCTTTCTTTAATATCCCGGATTTTGATGCCGTTGTAAACAATTTTGCATTTCAGATTGCTT
Organism: Bacteroidota bacterium; assembly: GCA_043800975.1. GTDB lineage: Bacteria > Bacteroidota > Bacteroidia > Bacteroidales > JAHJDW01 > JAZDMK01. Next base: position 5,906 of record JAZDMK010000181.1, read on the forward strand.
CGCGATTCAACGTCAAGCTTAACCGTATTCGATATGGCAAATATTTTCTTGTATAAAACCATTGGCTGAATATCCATATTGGTATTATGGATGGTCAATACCATCGGTGTTCTGCAGAAAAGTCTTATCAATTTACCAATCATAGGATCATGGACGTGAATTACGTCTGCTCTGAATGTAATTTTTAACAGGTAAACGAGCTTTAAAAGGGGAAAAATGTTTTTGGCTGAGCGGGAACGGTTCAACGCGAAAAGCTTCACCCCTGCAGCTATTCTATCATGAACCGATTTGTCAATGGGGTTGTTAACAACAATTATTGCAAGCTCGTTCCCATTAACAAATTGCTCATTTGCGATATCGACAAGCATATTTTCCTTGCCTGCGTTAGGTAAACTGAATGTTATATGGATTATTCGCACAAAGATTTATTAATACGACAGACAGTATTGATGTGCTGTTCTGGTGATATCAAAATTGTTCATGCAATGATTATAAGCTGACCCGATCATTTTTAGGATTTCCCCATTCTCGTATAATCGGATGGCATATTCAATCTGGGTCGACAAATCCTCTGCATTGTTATTTTCAAACATGATCCCTTGTTTCCCGTTTTCCAAAATTTCAGCAGGACCTTCGATATTTGAGGCAATCACCGGCACTTTTGCAGCCATTGCTTCAACTACGGTTAAGCCAAACCCTTCGAGGCGGCTGGGCTGAACAAATAAATCGTAAGTCCGGAGATTTTCATAAATCCATTCTCTGTCTTTATTGCCCAATAAAAAGACGTTTTTGCCCAGATTCAGACTGGAAATCAATTCCTGAAGGAAGGGACGCGAAGGACCTTCCCCCACCAGGGAAAACTTAATATTTGTCAAACCTTTTTTGATTACGAGCAAATGTGCTGCCTCAATCAGCAAATCCTGACCTTTTACCTGGTGATCCAGCCTTCCGACCATAACAAGCTGGAACGTATCCCTGTTGAAATTGGCTTCTCTTTGTTTGATGCCTTTTATTTTGATGCCATTGTAAATAATCTCACACAGATTGTCGCTTCTGCTTTCGACATCCTTTTTAACTGATTTTGAAACCGCAAAGCGTTTATTGTAATATTTCATAGCAGAGGTATCGAAATCCGGCCCGTGAACAGTCAATACCGCCGGAATAAAACTCGTAAGTTTCAAAAGCAATCCAAGCTGCGGATCATGTGAATGAATCACGTCAGCCTTAAACCGAAAATTGAAGACATAAAACAGTTTAAAGAAATGGATTGGGTTCCGGCTCTGATTTTTCCTGTTTAACCTGAATAAAGAAATGTTTTTCCCGATTCTGTTTACTATGCTTGGTTCCAGACTATCGTTTATTACCAAAATAGCCACGTCATGGCCCATACTCTGTTGTTCGTTAGCGATATCCACCAGCATATTTTCCTTGCCGGCATTGGCCAAACTAAAAGTAACGTGGAGTATTTTCAAGGGAATTTCAGTTTATTCGCTTGATATATTGGAATTTACCCGTTTTTTCGTACGGAATTTCTTTGAGGGTTTTTATCTCAACTTTGGAAAAGAAAAGTTCAAGCTTTTGCTGCAGACTTTTCAGTTTGTTTTCGTCCAATTTCGTTCTGGATTCCAGGAAGAGTAAAATTTCTCCGGGGTTCGTCTGTAAAGCCTGAAACTTCTCCACTTTATCTGCAAACACGCCCAATTCATAAAAGATATCTGTAAGAAATACGCCGTGGACAAAACTTCCGCTTTTCAGAATTAGTGTATCTGCCGTCCTGCCATCAATTGAAGTCATAAGGGGCAGATTGACACCACAGCTGCACTTTTTGTTCGAAATGGACGCTTCGTCTCCATTTTCATACCGGATAAATGGCATGACGTAGTTGTCCAGATCCGTTCCGACAACGCGGCCGGTTTTTCCCACCAAAGGTTTTCCGTCCGGATCTAGAATCTCCAGGATAATGTGCTCCTGGTTGACGTGAAGGCCGATGTGCATTAGACATTCGTACGAAATAGCCGACAATTCGCCACAACCATACTGATCAAACACGTCAGCCCTGAAAACTTTTTTCAGGTATGCCCGGTGGTTTGGATACAGACTTTCTGAGGTTGAGGATATAAGCCGGGGTTTAAGGCCTTCTAATTTATTGATGTAAATATAATCGGCAAGCTTTAGAAGTGCAGACAAATAACCTTTTAAAATCACCGGTTGGAATTTTACCAGCTTTTCATAAATTCCAGGCATATCTTTGTCAGACATCTGAAATGCATTTATTTCCAAATGGTTGTGCAGGAAGTTGGTAATTGATTTAACTGCTCCTGCTCTCAAAGACTGACTAAGTACAGAACTCGTTCCCCACAGCGTAGCGGTCCGGTCGCCGTATTCAATCCCCATCCACTCGTACCACCTGTAATAGGAGGCCCAGGTAATTGACCTGTTCATGGTGTCTTTAAGCAGAAAAATCGGAGTCCCTGTTGTCCCACCCGTTTTCCCTTTCTTGACAATCTCCATCTTGAAGTTTCTTGCTATGAGATTATTGTTTTCCATGCGGGCAATCTCCTTTGTCAGGATTGGTATTTTTTCTATGTCGGTAAGGGTAAGGAAATCAGACGATTTTAGCTTAATCTTCCTGAAAAGGTTTTCATAATAGGGGACGTTTCTGGAGGAGAAATCTATCAATTTTTTCAATTTGTTCAACCTGTAAGCTTCTGTTTTATCCTCGTCCCAATATTGACTCTCCCTCAAAAAATCAAGGGTTTTTAAAATGGAGGTTTTCCTGATGTAATCCTGCAAAGGATAACCTATATTTCGGGCAATTGACTTTCTCATCATTTATTCCTGAACATTAGCTTATCAATTTATCAAGGGAATTTTGAATATTCACAGAATGGATATACCAAAGTTCTTCGTTGCTGAATCCTACTCCCGAATTGCTGTTGTCGTGGTTTGAATACTGATGGACGGGTGTGGAAAAGCCTCTTTTGACCCTGTTAACAATGGTTTCGGGGATATATTTTTCCGCTGTTTTTTTCAGAATCATTTTTACGGAATTCTGCGTATAGCCCATTTTTTTATTCAGAGGAATTTTATTCATGTATTCAACAATCCTGTAATCCAGGAATGGTACCCGACTTTCGATGCTGTTTGCCATCGACATCCTGTCGAGCCTTCTCAACAGCCCGGATAAATAGGTTTTTTGTTCGAAATAAGTATTTGCTGACTCGGGGCTAAGGTTATTCATGATATAAAAAATCTCCTTCCT
>JAZDMK010000183.1:0-8166 GCA_043800975.1 Bacteroidota bacterium
CGTTATTCGTTAATCGTTAACCGTATTAATGTAAAAACTTAATTGTTTGCGCTTTTTTTCTATTTCTTATAAATCGTAGCACCGCACAATTCCACCAGCGGATCTACAGACGAAAGCGCCTGCCCCATCTGCTCTGACGCAGCCCGGCAACCACCCAGGCAATCTTCGAAGATTGCACACTCATTACAAAAAACAGGTCTTTCCTTCCATTCATTGATATACTCAGAAGTGAATATTTCGCTCAACGTTTTTTCAAAAATATTTCCGGCGATAACAGGTGAGTGATTACACAAACGTACATTTCCAAATAAATCAATCGTTATCGGTTTTTCTCGAACATCTGTAGAGCAAGAGCCTACCGGCACCTTGGGGTAATCTTTCGGATTGATTACACAAAAAGGTGTACAAACATTTGAGGTTATTGAAAGTCCCAGCTCATCCACAGCTACTGTTGCATCGCGGAAAGCCTGATTCAGTTCTTCTTTAGTGAGTGTGAGATTTTTTGATTCTTCAATACCATTTCCACCAATGTTAAAACGGTTCATCATTACATTCTGTATGCCCAGTTCCTTGTACATTTGCAGTGTTTGAGGAAGCGTTTTTGCATTCGCTTTTGTAAGCACAATAACGCCTACAACTGTTCCTCCCAACTCCATTACTTCAATGCAGGATTGTTTTGATTTTGCCCAGGAGCCATCTACACGCGTCATGTAATCATGCGCTTCCGCAGTATGTGAATGCAATGGAAATTCAAAAAGGGTTGCACCCATTTTAATCATCATCTTATAATCATCGCGTGTGCCTTTGTTTCCGTTGCTGATAATCGTCACGCTTTTTTTACGCAGGCGCGAAAACAAAACCAGTTCGGCAAAGCGATCAAACAAAAAAGGTTCGCCTCCAGTGAACGTAACGTTTTCAATTTCAGCCTGACGAAATGCACGCTTCAGCACTTTTCTGGCCTGCCGGTAGGTCGGCTGCTGCGTAGGATAATCACTATCTGGCATTTTCCATACGTTGTAGCAATAGCGACAATTAAGGTTACAGGCAGGCGTCAGCTCAAAAACAATAAATGAGAGGTCAAATTTTTTCATCAGAATAAATCACATTATTTTTTTCAATTCCCTTTTCAATAACACCCTGCTTCATACCAGTTGAGGGGGGAGCGGGCTTATAACAGGTTGGTGACGATTTCACGCGCTTATGACAGGAAGTGGAAATCATACCTGCCAGAATTATTCCAAGCAAAAAATATTTTGCTGAAGCATTCCTGCGGAGCGGCCCTGCATGAGCAGGAATCCAAAGTAATGCCATGTATAGTTTTATCGAAATTTGTTTAATCATATTTTTTTATATCTGGGGCTAGTTGTATCCGCTGGCACAGGCATTGCCCGATCGTAGCATTTCACACCCGGAGGCGGGTTATTTTCATTAATCTTTGCTGTATCGACAGGAGTCACATCATAACAAGACCTCCGACCAATTACACGACAGCTGCTAAACGTAGAAATAGCAGATAAAAGCATGATGCCACTTAAAATATACAATCTGCCGGATATGCTTCTGGGCAATATTCTCAAGATGTTGAAAAGGATCCATTTGAAAGGTATGAAAACCGCAACAATTATTTTTTTCATATCATTTGTTTTTCGGGTCTCTTGGAGGCGCATAACATGTTTTCACAGGTGGATCGTGCTTTGCAGAATCTTTCTTAATGAATGCAGCCGTGTCCTTCTTTTGCACTGTGGTATCCACTGCCGGACCTGTATAACAATGGATAGTATTATTCCTGCAAGAAGGAGCGATAAAAACAATCAGCATTGTGCCAAGCATTATTCTTTTTCTTTTTGGCATAAATGATAAAACTGAAAAAAGAATCAGCGCAAAGCGATGACGGATATTTGAAACTGTTTTATTCATTTAAGGTTTGGATTTGCTGGCGCCCCATAACAGACAGGTGAAGTGCCGGGTTTATTTTCAGTCGTACTGTCTTTTTTCTGTACAGCAGAAGGATCAATGGGGTCGTAGCATCTTACTTTAGGGGATTTTCCCGTACGGCATCCGGCAACAGCAGCTATTGCAGACAGAAATAGGATTCCGAAAAACATTTTTTGTTTTTTTAAGCCATTATAAAAAGTCGTATTATTTCCCATCATTCAAATTTACAAAAAAACTGTTTCTATTTGTTCATAATTCTGAAATAGCATGTATTGATAAAATCCTGCTGTTTCAAACTATCGTTACGCACCTTTATTTTATTTTTTTTCATTTTTGAGCTCTTCTTTAACGCAACTCTATTGAGATTATCCTCCCCTTTCCCTGAATTGGCTGAAGTTTCCTTCAAGGGTATTTTTGTTTCTGGAAAAGCTGCTTTGCTTTTTGCAAATTTTTCATTCGTTTGACCACAACCTGACATTGAAGCTGAAAAGGCGATGTATAGAGCCCCCAGAATCAGCTTTTTTCTTCTTAGGGTATTCAAAAAAACATGTATATGGAATCTCTTTTCCATCTTCAGCTATTTCTCACGAGGTTCAACTACAACTTTTTTGTAACATTTGACAGGCATATCGACAGGTTTGGGTTGAATGAAGTTTGAATCAATCCTTGATTCTTTGTAACAGGTAGGCTTAACTGCATCGATAATTACCGGATTTGTATTTATTTTCTCAATTACTTTTCCTTTTACAGAGCGTGAACCGGGAGCAACAGCAGTTGTATCATAACAAGTAACCCGTGTATTATCCGGAAAAATATCACCTGTAATACCGCCTGTAACAACTTGCTTTCTTGACGTATTTGATTTCTGATCATTTTCATCCTCCGATTCAGAAGAACAGGAAGTAAATACAGCCATGAAAGATAGCAGCATGATGCCGGTAGAAATATGCAGCAACTGCAAAGTCTTACTGGATGGAAATAAACGATAAGTAATTGATATCAGAAAAAAACGAGTTCGGTGATAATGAAGTTTCATACTTAAAAAAAGAGCATGAAAATATCAAAAATCAAGCCATGTAAAGGACAGTAAATCTAGTTCTTTGATTTTTTTGGACCGTAACAAGTAATTCTTGGTTTTTTCTCATTGCATTTCTGCATACAAGTAGAATCATTGTTTTTGTTCTTATCATACCTGAAATACATTCTTGAAAGGATATGCTGACCCTCACGCATCAGCACTTTACACCGGACGGTTTCGTAATTTCCCGCATGAGAAGTACAGGAAGGAATAACCGAAAGAATAAACATTCCGCTCAAAATAAAAGTAAAAAGCTTACCAATCTTCGTTCTACGAAATTTATAAAACCCAAGTGATAAATTAAATCTGATACGGTACATTTTTATCATTTTCAAATGTATTAATTTTTGTGGAAACTCCGATTTGCAAATTTAAATAATTCAATTAAAACCGTGGGATTTTTATCTTTGTTAAAATTTCTGGCATTATGATCAAAACGAACGGCATAAAAAAGTCATATGGCGATTTACAGGTTTTAAAAGGAATTGACCTGCACATACCCAAGGGGGAAATTATTTCAATTGTGGGTGCATCGGGAGCCGGAAAGTCGACTTTATTACACATCATAGGCACGCTGGATAAGCCTGACGAGGGAACTGTTCACATTCATAATGAAGATATTTTTTCACTCAACGAAAAAAAACTGGCTCAGTTTCGAAACAAACACATCGGCTTCGTTTTTCAGTTCCATCATCTTTTGCCGGAATTCACTGCATTAGAAAACATTTGCATTCCTGCATTTATTGCCGGCGTCAATAAAAAAGACGCTGAAAAAAAAGCCATCGACCTGATGAAATTTCTCAGTATTCAGGATAAAGCAAACAACAAACCGACCCAACTTTCAGGTGGTGAGCAGCAGAGAGTGGCCGTGGCCCGCGCACTGGTTAACCAACCCGATGTTGTACTTGCAGACGAACCTTCCGGAAATCTTGATTCAGCCAATGCAAATGAATTGCATGCGTTCTTTTTTAAATTAAGAAAAGAATTCGGACAAACTTTTGTTATTGTAACACACAATGAAGAATTTGCAACTATGGCCGACCGTAAACTGACCATGAAAGATGGAATGATTGTGAATTTATAATTCGTATTTTTTTCTGCTTCTGCGAATCCATGCCATAGTAAATCCTGCAAGGATCATTGCTCCACCAAGCCATACAAGAGATATCAAGGGAAAACGAACTGCCTTAAATGCGATAAATGTATCGGGCACCTCGCTCACACGCAGTAGGACGTGATCCTTCTCTTTTGAAAAATCAAATACATCAACTACAAGATTATCCTGTTCATCCGATTTTGAATCCATTTGTCGGAATTTCCCACCCGTTCTTTGTAAGCATGAAGTTTTATGCAGGTGACCTTTATCACTTATGACTGAAATGTAAAAATTGTATTCTGCATTTTCAAAATCATTCTTCTTTCCTAAAAAATGACAGTTCATTGAATCAACAATAACACCAATGCTTCCGACGTGAGTAGTATCCATTATTTTCACTTCCTCTTGAAATAAAACATTCTCATTTTTCTTCTGTAACACTTCATTTGTTCCATAAACAAAAGCAAAAATATCGGCATCCCATTTTCTGCTAATACCTGGAATATAGACCGCTCCGCGCTGTTCGTCAACAATCATTTCCGGATAAACAGAAACTGTTTTTTTTCTGATTCTGTCTTTTACTTCAACAGCAAATATTGTTTTTTCATCTTTTGTATAAGCAGTATCAAACATGAACTGATAATTCTTTGTTGCAAGTGGAATACGTGGTTTTAGCTCCAGATAGTCACTATTCAAAGCAGCATTGCTTCTTATCGGCTGCTGCGTTATTGTTTCATTCTGTGTAAAAGCAATCAATACGCCAACCACAAAAACGCCGATTCCTGCGTGTGTCACTGCTGAGGGCGAATTCCTCGAAACTTTTCTGAACCTGAATTGAAAATCAAGTGCAGCAATCAAAAGGAAGGATGCGGCAAACCACAACAGTGTATCGAGAAAAGAAAGTGAAACTGTAAAAAATAAAATCGGAATAAGCATCAACAAAGCACCAAAACACGGAACAATTAATCTTATTAGAAACGCTTTTGTACCGGAAACATTCTTAACAAAAAGACTGATTGCTGCAAGCATAAGAATAACAAAAGCGAAACCAGCCTGCCATGTGTTGAAATGTGCTGCACGATCGGAAGGCAATGCGATAGATGTTCCGAGCAAATTATTAATTACAGGAAGTGATGTACTGAATAAAACCTGAAATGCTGATAAAAATAATACAACAACCCCGACCGATATCCAAAAAGGACGCGACAATATTTTTTCTTCACTTTCATTACCGCGTTGTTTTCTTTTAATAATCATCAAAATTGCAGGGAATAGTAATGAAAGCAATGGTAACATCATTAAAGGAATAAATGAACCACTACCGCTGAATGAATGCACAGACTGCTCACCCAGGATTCCGCTTCGTGTAAGGAAGGCTGAATAAAAAATAAGGATAAGCGGAAGCAATAAAAAAAGATAAACAGATAAACCGGGCTTGCTGTTTTTTCGGTGCACAATCACAAGGTGGAATGTAGCAATGATAATCAGCCAGGGAACAAGCGATGCATTTTCAACCGGGTCCCACGCCCAGAAACCCCCAAATGTAAGGTCTTCGTATGCCCAAGCACCACCAAGCAAAAGTCCGGCACCTAAAAACAAAGAAGCACTAAGCAACCAGGGAATTAATTTATGAAGCCATATTTTCTCAGGATTTTTTATCAGAACTGAAATTGCAAAAGCCCATGGAACGAGACAAAGAGAATATCCAAAAAACAAAATCGGCGGATGCAAAATCATCCAGATATTTTTTAAAAGTGGATTTAATCCAAGCCCATCCTGTAATATCTGAAGATAATTTGTTTGATTAAAAAATGGGATTCCAATATTTTCGGGCGATTCACGCAATAACACAAACAAATCATTTCCCAGATGAAGTGACCCGATTGAAAAACCAGTAATGAGTAACAAAAGAATGGATTGAACAATAGCGATGATTGAAAGTGAACGCATGCTTAATTCATCCTTTTTGCGAATTAGGAACAAACCCCAAGTGGCATTTAGTAATGTCCAGAATAAAAGGCTTCCCTCCTGTCCTGCCCATAAAGCCGTCAGTTTATAAGCCCAATGTTGATCAGCAGAGCTGTGCGTCCATACATTTTTGTATTCAAAATAATTTCCAAAAATCAACCAGAGCAAAACAGTAGCAACAATAATCAACAAAGCAAAATGCGCGTAATACAGTATTAAAGCTGCTTTCCTTAACCGGATATTGTTTTCTCTGAATGATCTGAAAAGCAAAACAGCAGAAACAAGTGCAGCAAGAATACTTAAATAAATACTGTACCGCCCGATAATTCCGGGAATCAGGAACTCACCAAATTCATTCATTCAATAAAAATAGAAATTATTTTTTTACAACCGGTGAATTTTTCACCCACTCAGGTAAAACTTTTTTATTAAATTCATCTTTATCCGCCTGAATTTTCTTCATATCAAGTCCGATAAATTCCTGAGCTTTCGCTTTGGTTGCAATATCAGGACTTATGTTTGGGAACTTACATACTTTCTTCAACAGTATTTCTGTCAGAAGTATTCTTGCTTCCATGGATCTTTGTATTGAACCAGCCAGAATTCTTGCAGCTTCAAGTGGGGCATGAAACCCCATTCCATTCGATGCCGCAACAAAATCCCATCTCCATTGCGAATGGCGAATTAAAGTTAAAATCGGCTTCATTTCATTTTCAGTTGCTCCACAATCCCAGGCACCCTTTGCAAGCAAATGAGCAATCATAAGCTGTTGTTGGGCGGTTTTTAACAGTTGTGCTATTTTATCCTGACGTTGATAAACATTGTTGCGCAGTTTCTCTTCACTCTCACGGTGGCAAACAGCACAGGATCCGGAAATATTATTCAAAGGACTTTGAATTTTATGATCTGAAAACTTCACTGCTCCTTCTCTTTTGTATGGCATATGACAATCGGCACAGGCAACATTACGGTCAGCATGAACACCCATTGTGAATAATTCATAATCGGGATGCTGAGCTTTCAAAATCGGGGTTTTACTCATTCCATGAACAAAGTCAACATGGTTCACTTCATCATAATATTTTTCCATTGAATCTACATCCATTCCTTTATCCCAGGGATAGGTGAGATACTTTCCTTCACCTTTAAAGTAATATTCTACATGACACTGCGCACAAACAAGGCTTCGCATTTCCTGGTGTGTTGCCTTATTAATATCCTTTCCCTGACGCCGGTATGCTTCAACCAAAGCAGGACGAGTAATTTTTAGGTTCATGGTTTTGGGATCATGGCAATCCTGACAACCAATTGAGTTTACGACTTCTTTGCCTAAATCTTTCCATTTGGTGCTATAAAATTTTTCAGCACCCATTTTGTTAATCAGGCGAGGGACATCAGGACTTTTACATGACCAGCATGTTCCCGGCTGTGGTTGAGCCGTACGCAGGGTTGCTCTGATATCTTCAATTGCATGCCCATGACCGCGAGCCTGCTTATAATCTTTTGAAAAAGCATATCCCGACCACAGCACGCATAGCTCAGGAGCGTCTTCCAGATAATCGCGGGTTGCACTTCCACCATATTTACTTTTAAACGATGTATCTAGTGTTGACATAAAAGTTTCATATTCCCGCGGGAAATTCTGACCCCACACATCATTGCGAGGTTCCCAATCAGCAATGGGTTTAGCCTGCTGAAAATAAAGCTGAGATTCTGCTTTTCGTTCCATAATGGTTGATGCAAACCAGCCAAGCATGAATACTGCCGAAACTGTAATCAAGAAGAATATCCAGTTCAGCCAGGGCTTTTTTTCGGTAATCTCACGGAGTTTTTTCATGGATTATTTATTTTTTATTGATTTCATTAACCATTCAGGAACATTATTATCACCTTTTTGCGGAATCAATCCAAAGGGAGAAGAAGACAAAGAAGTTCTGCTGCCATGAGGCACTTCTCTATGACAATCCCAGCAAGGCTTTCCTTTTGAGTCAGCCTGACCATTCATTTCTATCAAAGAAGTATTTTCAACGGCATCCCGATGACAACGAATGCAGTTTTCCTGAACAACGGTGGCTCCTGCCTCACGAAT
>JAZDMK010000217.1:0-2175 GCA_043800975.1 Bacteroidota bacterium
AATAAGTATTTAAGGAAGGCTTTCTGAATTCAAATCCCAGCGAAGCCATCATCTTTATTTGTTTTTTATAGCTTAATGAAAAGGTGGGCTGGCCTTTGCTGAGCAAGAATGTTAACTCCTGGGTTGAGTCGGGTGAAGTTATTTTATGGGTTTCAGTTTTCTGTGAAAAAACGGTTCCTGCAAATGTGAATATGACAAAAAGAGTTAGAAGAAATTTCATAGTTGCTTATCAGGTTTGTTTGGAATTCAATTCAGGATTAGTTAAAAATTTCTTTCTAAGAAAAAGCCGGTTAAAATTACTTTCCTTCATTCTTCGTGTAATCCTTACCAGCAGCCAGATTACGCCTAGGCTAAGTGCAAAGCGCCATACAAAGATTCCAAAAAAATCAGCTCCCAGCGACATCAACAAAAGGGTGTCTTCAATCAGGCTGTGCGAAAGGCCCATCAGTGCCAGTGAATAAAAAATATCCTTTCGTTTGATATCCGGATTTTTTCGGGCTTCATCAATGATCAGCGCCCCGCCATATACAACGCCAAGTGTAATACCGATCATCGTAATCGTGGTTACTTCCTTTCCGATTCCGAGAAAGCGCAACATCGGATTCAGCGCGCGGTTGATAACGTCAATAATTTTCAAATATTTTAAAATACGGAGTAGTAACATCAGTGCGAAAATGAAAAGAAAAACAACGGCGTAATTTTTCAGTTCATTCAGCCCCCATGCCCAGAGCGATGGATCACTCACCGGTGAGGGTTTCCAGGTGGGAACACACACGTCCTGCATTAGTCCGCTGGATTGATAAAAAATATTCAGTATCCATCCAAAGAAATAAGCCATCAGAAATCGAAGCAGAAAAAGAGGAATTATTTTGAGTCCTGATTTGCGGGCAATGCTTAATTCAATAGGAAATGTGTGTGCCACCAGCATCATGGTTGAAATGATGGTCACCTGCGCAATGCTGAGCGGAAGATCTTGCCAGAGCGCAACAAATGCATAAATACCTCCATACAGATTGGTGATGATTCCCGTGGCCCAGGCAAGGCCCATTTCGCCCGGCAGTCCGACATATTTCATAACCGGGTACAAGGCATCTCCAATAACGCCAATGGCGCCTGCATCTGTGAGAATTTTTACCAGAATAGAAACAGGAATCATGATACGCAGCAGTATGAATACCGTGCGGAATGTATCGCGGAACAGCTCCTTTGCCTCTTTCGTCAGTTTCTTCACGTTGCAAAAGTGGGAAGAAAATTTTAATAATTCTTTGTTTTAGAATTTGAAGAAAATGGATCAAAATATCTGATAATATAGTAAGATCACGTAGACAACTGCGTAATACGACATGGGCTGCAAGAAAAGGTATGCAGTGCTACGTATTGTTTTTGCTGGATAAATGTGGTATCTTTTGGGTGTTAAAAATTCCGCAATATGAACCGTCATGATACCCTCTCTAACATACAAGTCCGGCAGGACTGAAGGGTGGAAATTCATCAGATTGATTTTAATACTGATTATTTTTCTGTTAGCGGTTACTTTTGTCTCAAAAGCAAGCAATATTATTGAAAGGAAAGCGGAAGAGGCTTCCAAAAAAATTGAAAAGCATCCGGATGGATTCTTCAGCGGTCCTTGCGATACAATTTTTTGTACCAATGGAAAAATGTACAAAGGCGAAGTTGTGAGTGTCAGCAAGGACGCGGTTTTATTTTGGAAACTGAAAAGAAATTCAAGAAAGCTGAAACAGATTCCTATAGAAAATGTTTTCAGCATTGGAAAGGCAGTCGGCTCCGAACAGATGGTTTACATTCAGGATACTTTACTGGACGAAAAAATGTTCTCGGTAGAAGAAATGAGATGCTATATACAAGGTGCCAAGGATGCCAGAAAATATTATCATTCACCCATGTCAACCATCGGGGGTTTCTTTATAGGAGCTGCAGCGGCTTCTATTGGTTTCTGGGCAACACCCATTCCATTTCTGTATACACTGATGGTTCATTCTACTTCAACCCGAAGGGCGTTTAGCAAAATCAATGAACGTCATGCATACACCGATATTTATTCTGCAATTGCAAAACCCCCGCCCAAACTGACACGTAAGATTGGAAAAGAATTAGGACTGAAAAATTTTAATAAAATAAATATCTCAATCGAACAGGAATACATGGATGATTACA
>JAZDMK010000353.1:0-6876 GCA_043800975.1 Bacteroidota bacterium
GTGGCACCTGTATATTTGGCAAGCACTGCAGAAGAAGTTGTGGAACCATTGTAAATAATGACAGAATCCATCGACTCAACAGCAAATCTATTAAACGAAATTGAAATTTTATTGGCTCCCGGAACTGAAATTAACCAGTTGCAATCGGAGTTATCATAATAGTTTTTCTGTGGGCTGCTTCCATCTTCAAATGTGCCAGCCGTCCAGTTTAATGTAGTTGTACCACTGCAGTAATAAGGGTATGCAGTTGTTATTGGGCTGATATTAATCAATGCGGCCTGATGGTATGTGAAATTATTACCAGAAGGACTTAAAGCAGTAACTGCAAAATAACCATCACCGCTTCCGCTCCAACCCCAGTTGAAATGAAACATATCGGAAGCATTATATCCATCACAAACAAAAGCGTGACCTGTGCCTGTTGCATTTCCATCACCACTGTAATAAATCGGTGTTTTGCGGTTAAGACTGCTTTTCAGTGAATCTTTCCAACGGGTATCATTGCCATAGGTATCACGGGAAATCAGAGTCAGTGTGTTCTTATAACGAAAATAATTTACAAGAGCTGGTGCTACAGAAGTAGATTGTGCACCACTGGCATTGGGACCGAACATCATTGAAACAGAAACGCCGGCATGATAAAGCAAAGTTGCAACAGGCAAATTTCTTTCAATCAAATTATTGGGCATCCCGTTCCATTCGTACCAGGTTGCACCAAAATTAGCTGATAATGTGCCATAATCACCATAACCAAGGTAAGCGTTGTTTGCAGTATATGTTTTTGATCCATTTCCGTTTAATGGATATTTAAAATAATTCATGATCTGACCCATTGCTGTTGCAACACAACCGGCATAAGCATGCCCGTCAGCAGCCGATGCAGGATCAGCAGGGGCTAATTCATTATAATATTTATCCTGATTCCAGGTAGAAACCAACAAAGGAGTAACTGCTTTTGATCCTTTGGGCATGCTTTCAATGGCAGAAGCCGAATTCATCAGTGACTTCCAGGCATTCTGGATTTCTTCATTTGCCTGTGTACCGTTTTGGCGCGACAGCATAATAATATCAACATAGGTCTGCATCCAGGAATCAAAAGCCGGTGAATTATCATTCACACTAAATTCGTTAGTAAATGAATAACCCAAAACAGGTGTAACAGCATCATCTGCTGACATGATTACAAAACCTTTTTCGGGTGTGGAAAACACATAATAAACCGGTTGTGCCGCTTCATTACGCACTAAGAGCGTTTGCAGGGAAATCGACTCATAACTCTTGACAGTCTGATAATTTCTTGCATAATAAAAGTTTTTGGCAGCCTGCTTCGCAGTGAAAACATCAACAACAGCGGCATTCAGCGCAGCCGGTAAAATCAAAGCTGCCAGGAAAAGAGAAAAAGTAATCTTACGTTTCATGTTCCGTTTTTTTAAATTTTTGATATGATTAAGACAATAGTTTTTACAAAAAGGTAACGACAAATGTAAAGAATTTTAACATATTTTAAAAAAATGTACATTAATTTGTTATTAAAATCAACCAACAAGCTATGGCGATACTGATCAAAAACATCAAAGAGCTCGTAAACACTGAGAAAAACCCTGTTCCTTTCCGTTCTGGCAAAGCCATGCAGGAAATGAAAACCATCAAGGATGCTTACCTTTTTATTCATGAAGACCGCATCGTCTCTTTCGGAAAAATGAAAGACCTTACTCCCCAGCCCGGAAAAGGCGTGAATATCATCGATGCAAAAGGCAAAATGGTGTTTCCGTCTTTTTGTGATTCACATACGCATCTGGTATATGCAGGAAGCCGTGAAATTGAGTATGTTGATAAAATCAAGGGGCTCTCTTATGAAGAAATCGCTAAGCGGGGCGGCGGCATTTTAAATTCCGCCAAACGTTTGCATGCCGCGTCCGAAGAGCAACTCATCGCCGAAGCACTACCCCGCCTGCACGAAATAATGATGCTTGGAACCGGAGCCGTAGAAATAAAAAGCGGTTACGGCCTCAACACCAAGGACGAAATAAAGATGCTGCGTGTGATTAAAAAATTAAAAACACTTTCACCCCTCACAATAAAAGCTACTTTCTTAGGAGCACACGCTGTACCTGCCGAATACAAAGGCAAACAGAAAGACTATGTGGAACTCATCATCAACGAAATGATTCCGCAGGTGGCAGCAGAAGAACTGGCCGATTACATTGATGTTTTTTGTGACCGTGGTTTTTTTTCTATGGAAGAAACAGAACGCATGCTCATGGCGGGAATGAAATACGGACTGCGTCCGAAAATTCATGCAAACGAACTGGATTATTCTGGCGGAATACAAGCAGGTGTCAAGTATGGCGCACTTTCGGTCGATCATCTTGAATACACCGGCGAGAAAGAAATCAAATGTCTGCTGGGTTCCGAAACCATGCCTACACTGCTCCCCGGCGCTGCGTTTTTCTTGGGAATGATCTATGCACCCGCACGCAAAATGATCGATGCCGGATTACCAGTTGCTTTGGCAAGCGATTTCAATCCCGGCTCCGCTCCTTCCGGAAACATGCAGCTGATCTTATCCATGGGATGTATCAAATACAAAATGCTGCCCGAAGAAGCCATCAATGCCGTCACGCTGAACACCGCATACGCCATGGGCGTGAGCGATGAACTGGGCACCATTGCCGTAGGTAAAAAAGCCAATGTGTTTGTCACCAAGTCAATCCCATCTGTTGAATTCATGCCCTATTCCTTTGGTTCGAACAAAGTAGAAACTGTGATTTTGAATGGAATGATACAGGGGAAATAAAAAAAACTGTTTCATTTTAATTGCTAAGTATTACTTCCAAATTGTATATTTCGCGGCAGATTCTCAGATTCCGGGCTTCTGACTTCTGGCTATTCCGGTCTTCCGACTTCGGTCTCCGGTCTTTTTAAAATATGTATTGCAATTAAATATTTTTTCACTTAGATTTGTTGGGCTAAAACTAATCAATATGTGCAGAAAGAAATTTACACTGTTGTGCTTTCTTTCCTTTGCTGTTTTGCTATTGCAGGGGCAGGGACTGATCAACAACGGGGCTAAAATCATCATCTGCCAGGGCGCCATTATTCAGGGAGGAAGTTACACAAACCTCTATGGTGGCGCAGATGGCAGCATCGATCTGGATGGAAGGCTGGTGCTGCAGGGCAACTGGACCAACGATGCAAACACCGAGAATGTATTCATAAACATGGAAACCACTCCCGACGGAAACGTTGAATTGACTGGTGCTTCAGGACAATCCATTGCGGGATCCACGCCTACCCTTTTTGAAAACCTTGTTTTACAAAACGGAGAAAAAACACTGAACATCAGTGGCGCCGGTGTGAAAGGACTGACCACACTGGATTCATATTTTGATTTGAATCATCACCGTTTCATAATTGAAAACAATGCTACAAATGCGATCTATTATGTATCGGGTTGTTTCATCAGTGAAAATCCACCAGCAACAGGTCTTGGTGAAATTGAATGGAAAACCGGAGTCACAGCAGGAAACTTCGCGGTTCCCTTCGGAACAGGAACGGCTAACAATGATCTCAACCTAGTAGTTACTTATAAAAATGCAGTGGCGCAACCCAGCGGCAGTCTTATTGTTGCTACATGGCCAACCGATGCATCGAACCAACCTTTGCCGGATGCAGCTACCTCGCTTGACACATACAAACCGGAAGATATCCTCGACCGTTACTGGAAAGTGGATGCAAACTATATTGCCAAGCCTGATGCAGCCATTACATTTTCTTATACACTTTATGATGATGATATCATTGACAATCCAGAGCTGGATGCCGAAAACCTGAAGCCGCTTGTTTACAAAACAACAAGTTCAAGATGGTTTATCCCCTCCACTTCGGAGATCGCAGATCCATCATTGAAGCGCATTTCCGTAGATAATATTCACAGCGAAGACTTCTTCACATACTGGACATTGACCGATGCCAATGGCGATCTGATAATCCCCAATACATTCTCACCAAACAGTGACGGTATTAATGAAGTTTTCTACATTGAAAATATCGGGAATTATCCGGGCAACAAAGTTTCTGTTTATAACCGCTGGGGCAGCAAAGTTTTTTCAGCCACCGATTATAAAAACGACTGGACCGGCGACGAACTTCCCGCAGCTGCCTACTATTACATCGTGGAACTGCCCGATGGCACAAAGAAATCAGGTGACATTAATATAATCCGGTAATATGAAAAACATTCTTACAATTTTATGTTTGCTGCTGACTGCCGGAATTATCCGCGCACAGCAATTACCGCTGAGCACACAGTTTGAAGAAAACCGCAATCTGC
Organism: Bacteroidota bacterium; assembly: GCA_043800975.1. GTDB lineage: Bacteria > Bacteroidota > Bacteroidia > Bacteroidales > JAHJDW01 > JAZDMK01. The sequence goes on from JAZDMK010000353.1 coordinate 4,334, forward strand.
TGAATCCAGCTTCCTGCGGCATAAAGACTGGTTTGTTGCAGGCCGGTGCTCTTTACAGATACCAATGGCTGAACATGGATAATGCCCCGCGAACCGCTGGCTTCAATGCTACCATGAATTTCGGAACCATGGGTGCCGGACTTGTTTTCATTTCTGACAAAGCAGGAATCTATGATCAGAAGCTGATTCACGGACAATATGCCTATTGTATTCCTCTTAACGAAAATGATCTCAATCTCTCCTTTGGAATTTCTGCCGGAGCAATCATTTCGGGCATCAGCGCTGCTGACATCACGGTATATGATCCTTCCGACCCACTCGTATTAAACCAACAATTGAAAAACACAACCATCCCCGATGCCAATGTGGGCGCGATGATCTTCAAGCAGGATAAATTTTATGCAGGATTATCAGCCATGCATCTTGTGGAAGCTAAACTGAATAAAAACATAGCAGGAACTTTAGCGGGACACTATTACATGATTGGTGGCGCTACGATTCCAACGAGTGAAACTTTTTCGATTCAGCCCTCGCTGATGATGCGTTATGTTTCAAAAGCACCCGTACTTGCGGAGATTCAGACACGCGCACTGCTGAAAAAAATGTACAGCTTCGGTCTGATGTACCGCACATGCAATGATCTCGGATTTAATATCGGACTGAACATAGGCAAAAATGTGTTCTTCGGATATGCTTATGAACTATCACTTTCCCCACTCAAAAGCTACCACAACAACACGCATGAGCTGACACTTTTTTATAAGCTTCAAAAAGATAATTCATCCACTGATTCCAATTCACCATCCAATTAAAAATTATTTCAACATGAAAATTCAATATTTCCTGATTGCCGCAGCACTTTGCTTTTCACTGAAAGTAAAATCTCAAAATCAAAATGTAGCTATTAATACTACAGGCAATTTACCACATGCATCAGCCATGCTGGATATTTCTGCAACCGATAAAGGGCTGCTTATTCCCAGAATGACAGCTTCGCAGATTTCTGCTATTGCTAGTCCTGCCACGGGTTTACTTGTATATGACAATAATGCCAATGCATTCAAATATTTTAATGGAACTGCTTGGACCTCTATCGGGGGCGGTGGTGGCGGTGGAACGCTGAATGACTCTTACAACTTTGGTGGTGCAGGTGCCGGAAGAACAATCACTGCAAATAGTGGTGCAGTTGAAATAATTGCACCCAACGCATCAAGCGTTGCATTCAAATCTACCAGCAACAATACGGGTGTTGCTGTAAGTGCAGAATCTACAAATGCTTCGAATGGATATTCCGTAGTGCAGGCAAATACGAATTCAACCGTTGCTGCAAACTCAGCAGTGTTGGGAAACACATCCGGTGCGGCTTATGGCGTTTCAGGACAAGTTGAACCAACAGCAACTGCCTTTGCAGGCGTTTACGGTAGCAACCTGAGAACCGCTGGTGGCGTGGGCGTGAGCGGCATGGGCTTCAACGGCACTTCCGGCGAAACAAATAACATTGGCGGATATGGAGTGTTCGGCGCCAACTACTATTCAACAGGAACAACCGGCGATGGTGTCGGCATAGCCGGTGTGGGTGCCGTGGGTGTGATGGGACAAACCGTGGAAGGTGCATTCTTTGGAGTGTATGGTGAAAACATCAGCACCAGCACAACTGAAAATAACGTTGGCGTAGCCGGCTGGGGTTGGGTTGGCGTGTTTGGTCAGGACGATGGCACGGGCTTCGGCGTTTATTCAGATGGTGAACTCGGTTCTTCGGGTACCAAATCATTTATGATTGATCATCCGCTCGATCCTGCCAATAAATTTTTAAAACATTATTGTCTCGAATCCCCTGAAGTGTTAAATGTATACAGAGGCAATGTAACGCTGGATATGAACGGTGAAGCGGTTGTGATTCTTCCTAATTATTTTAAAGAAATCAATATTAATTTCTCCTATAACCTGACTGCTGTAGGTTCTGCAGCACCCGGTTTATATGTGAAAGAAGAAGTAAAAGAAAATTATTTTAAAGTAGCCGGCGGTAAAAGCGGACAGAAAGTATCCTGGACTTTGTATGCTGAACGTAATGATAAATATGTGCAGAACAAACCTTCGAGCAAGCAGGTGGAAGTTCCGAAGAGAGCCGGAAATGTTGGGAAATATCTGCGTCCTGAACTTTATGGACAACCCGCATCCAAAGCCATTTTCCAGAAACCGAATACAGGGAATAAATCGTTGATTACAAAAACGTATCAGCAACCGAAGATGGAGTTGATAACAAAGTAGACTTTTTAAGGTAATCAGTGATCGGTTTTCAGTGATCAGTAAATAAAATGAAGATTAACCCTCTTTTCTTTTTCATTATTATTATAGTTTTCGGCTGTAATAATTCAAATGAATACTCCTTAGATGGTTTTGAAAAAGATACTGTCTCATTTGCCAGTCTTCCTAAAGAAGTCCAAACTGTTTACAAACCAATTGTTGGAAATCCTTCGTATGAAGATGCAGATTCAATGAAAGGGTATCCTATAGTATGCTTTGATAAAAATCTTAAAATAAAG
>JAZDMK010000256.1:0-3271 GCA_043800975.1 Bacteroidota bacterium
GACATATTTTATCATATGGAAATTATGCAATGGCGCTGGAGGATATGCCCCAGGAGTTCTAACAGTTTATAAAAAAAAGTTTATAGATAAAGACACCTGGTTAGAATTTAAAAGCAAGGTCGATCAAATTGATTTCTGGAATCTAAAAAAAAGAGATAGTTTTATAGGATTGGATGGTTCTTATTGGATATTGGAGGGAAAAATACCAACTCAATATAATGTTGCAGACAGATGGTCACCCAATAATGATGGCACATTCTATCAGTGTTGCGACTATTTAATTGGATTAACAGATTTAAAAATTGAAAACAATAAAAAATATTAATTAAGCGATGTTCTAAGTTCGCGCGCGTTTAGCCTGAATGGCGCAACGCGTGCAAAGAATACCTATCTTTACATGAAACAAGCAGGGTTCAATGACGCAGCTTATTGAACAAAGCCTTCGCTGCGCCTGCTCCTGCCACTTCTCATTCCGGTCTTCCGTCTTCGGTCTCCGGTCTTTTTAAATTCTCATAAAAATCCTTACTTTTGCAACCCTGTAGAAAAATTTAAAACACTGAGCCCGCATGGAGATTGCTTCCAAATACGAACCGAAGGCCGTTGAAGAGAAATGGTATAAACACTGGAACGACAAAGGATATTTCCGTTCCGTGCCTGATGCACGTGAACCCTATTGTATCGTAATTCCCCCGCCCAACGTGACCGGCGTGCTGCACATGGGTCATATTTTGAACAACACTCTTCAGGATGTTCTCGTTCGCCGCGCGCGCATGCTGGGCAAAAACGCCTGCTGGGTGCCGGGTACCGACCATGCATCCATTGCAACGGAAGCCAAAGTGGTAGGAAAACTGCGTGATGAAGGAATTAAAAAAAGTGATATCACTCGTGATGAATTCCTGCAGCATGCCTGGCAGTGGAAAGAAAAACACGGCGGCATCATTCTCGAACAACTCAAAAAGATGGGCGCCTGCTGCGATTGGGAACGCACCAAGTTTACCATGGATCAGGATCTTTCCGAATCGGTGATCAAAGTGTTTGTCGATATGTTCAACAAAGGCCTCATCTATCGCGGTGTGCGCATGGTGAACTGGGACCCGAAAGCACTCACTGCCGTTTCTGACGAAGAAGTAATTCACAAAGAAGTACGTTCGAAATTATACTACGTTCGCTATTTGATAGAAGGCACAACGGATGAATGGATCACCATTGCCACCACACGTCCGGAAACCATTTTAGGTGACACCGCTATCTGTGTGCATCCCGAAGATGCTCGCTATACAGCAATGAAAGGGAAACGAATTCTGGTTCCTTTGATCAATCGCTCTGTTCCTTTAATCATGGATGAATATGTGGACCGTGAATTCGGAACCGGCGCGCTGAAAGTAACGCCAGCCCACGATATAAACGACTACAACCTTGGCATAAAACACAAATTAGAAACCGTAGATATCTTTAACGAGAACGGCACACTCAACGAAAAGGCCCAGCTGCTGGTCGGTGTAGATCGTTTCAAAGCACGCAAACAAATTGTGCAACTGCTGGAAGAAGCAGGGCAGATTGTAAAGATTGAAGAACTCACAAACAGCATTGGCTATTCGGAACGCACCGATGAAGTGATCGAACCTCGTCTTTCTTTGCAGTGGTTCCTGAAAATGGAAAACCTTGCGAAGCCTGCATTGGATGTCGTGATGAACGATACCGTTCAGTTTCATCCGGCCAAATTTAAAAACACGTATCGCCACTGGATGGAGAATGTACGCGACTGGTGCATCTCACGTCAATTGTGGTGGGGCCATCGCATTCCTGCATGGTATCTGCCCGGTGGAGATTTTGTTGTTGCAGAAAACGAAACACTTGCTTTGGAAGTTGCGCGTAAACAAAGTGGAAACGCGGCATTGCAACTGAGTGATCTGCATCAGGATGAAGATGTGCTCGACACATGGTTCTCTTCCTGGCTGTGGCCCATCTCGGTTTTCGATGGCATACGTCATCCGGATAATGCAGATATCAAATATTATTATCCTACCGATGATCTAATCACGGCACCCGAAATTCTTTTCTTCTGGGTGGCACGTATGATCATGGCAGGGCTTGAATACGCCGGCGGCATTCCGTTTAAGAATGTTTACCTCACAGGAATTGTGCGTGATAAACAAGGAAGAAAGATGTCGAAACAGTTGGGTAATTCACCCGATCCACTTGACATGATCGCTCAATATGGTGCCGACGGAGTACGCACAGGAATGTTGTTTTGCTCACCTGCCGGAAACGACCTTCCCTTCGATATTTCCTTAATTGAACAGGGAAGAAATTTCTGCAATAAAATATGGAATGCCTTCCGGTTGGTCAAAGGATGGAATGTGGATGACACCCTTGCACAGCCTGACCACTGCGCTGTTTCGGTGGCATGGTATGAAGCACGCATGAATGAAGTGATCGAAGTACTGAATGATCATTTCTCAAAATACCGCATCAGCGATGCTTTGATGGCTGTTTACAAACTTGTTTGGGACGACTATTGTTCGTGGTACCTCGAGATGATTAAGCCTGTGTTCGGTCAACCCATCGATCGGAAAACCTATGATGCAACGATAGTGATTTTTGAAAAATTGCTGAAGTTATTGCATCCGTTCACTCCGTTTATTACCGAAGAATTGTATCATGCATTGGATGAACGCAAAGAAAGCGACTGCATCATCAACGCAAGCTGGCCTGCTGCGGGCGCAATGGACGAAAGTCTGACCACCCGTTTCGATTATGCCCGCGAAGTGATTATGGGCATCCGCAACGCACGCAAGGAGCACAACATTTCACCCAAAGATCCGATCAAACTTTTTGTTCGTAAAAATGACGAGGCTGCTGATCCTACGTTTGACAACGTTGCCAAACACCTGTGTAATCTGGAAGAGCTCAGCTACGTTGAAAGCAAACCCGAAGGAACAGCAAACTTCATTATTCGCTCTACAGAATTTTACATTCCTGTAGAAGCAAAAATTGACGATGCTTCCAGCATTTTGAAATTAAAAGAAGAACTGAATTATACGAAAGGCTTCCTTGTATCCGTTAGTAAGAAACTGGAGAACGAAAAGTTTGTGAACAATGCCAAGCCCGAAGTGGTGGATATCGAACGTAAAAAGAAAGCCGATGCGGAAGCACGCATCCGTGTTATTGAAGAGCAACTTTCTGTTATTGAAAAATAAACTGCCAGCGGTTGTGTTTGTGTTAGCGGTATGTCTTCCGTTATCACTGCTTTTTATTTCCTGCAGGCAAA
>JAZDMK010000259.1:0-2603 GCA_043800975.1 Bacteroidota bacterium
GGTCCAAAGTCAACCGTATGGGAATAGAGGACTGATTCATGAGATGGCACTAAAATGCTAGAGCTCGCGTTAGTTCACCTCTATTCCTCCGGTTAATCAAATTTATACATTTGAAATAATCTGGATGCAAATCTAAAGGAAACTCGCTACGCTCGGTTGTGCCTTTGAGATTCTGTGGCCTGTATTAGTTAATATTTTATTCAAATACTTTTTGTGCACTTATAAATTTTATGTAGGTTTGTTTTAATGAAACGGATCACATTCATTTTCATTTTTACATTTTGCTTTGTATCGCTACAGGCGCAGGTGAAGTATGAACGTTCCGGAAGTTTTCTTTTGCAGAACGAAAAAAATGTTTATTGTGATTATGAAAATTTTCACACAGCCATTCAGCCATTCAATGATTCCTTAATTCAAAAATTCAAACCGGATGAGAAACCCTTTGATGATTTTTTTACACATTCCAAAAATCTATCAAATTTTATTTTTCCTCAAATTTCCCTTAATGACAAGTATAGTATAGAAAACAGCACCAACCATTTAAATTATTCTGTTGGGTTGTTAGGGGATTATACTTTAAAGAAACGATTTTCATTTTCCGGCAACGTCGCTTTTACTCAGTTCGACCCGGTTTCCAGCGTTGATAGTTTTATGCATCGCAGACATGTGGTTCCGGGAGTCGGGTGGGCAGGTAAAAACAAAAGTGTGTACACATTGCCCGACTGGCGGTTCCGCGCGGGATACCAAATGAAAGGACCGTTTTATTTTGAAGCCGGAAATGCTTCCCACTTCATCGGCGATGGATATCGTTCCCTGTTTTTATCCGAGAATGCAGCCAATTATCCATACTTCAAAGTCGTGACCACTGCATTAAAATTCCGTTACATGAATCTGTGGACGATGATGACAAACGTGCAGAGCAACGACGGAAAAACTTATGCATACTGGCGTAAGATGAATGTGTTTCATTACCTGAGCTGGAACATCACGCGTAATATTAATGTGGGATTTTTTGAATCAATTGTAGCTGCAACGAAAGATAGTGTTTCTCATCCGATGGATGTGAGCCTGCTGAACCCCGTCATCTTTTTACAACCGGTGAACTTCAACAACGGTTCGCCCCACAATGCATTGCTTGGAGGAGCTTTTAAAATCAGGCTTCTGAAGAAAAATATTTTATACGGACAGTTGCTGATTGATGACATGATTACGTCGCAAATTAAGAATGACATTAAGCATTTTATTCATCCTTCCGACACAAATATTCAATATGGTTACTGGACCAACAAGCAAGCTTTGCAGCTGGGGATGCGGATTTTCGAGCCGCTAGGTTTAAAGAAATTTTCTTTATTGACGGAAGTGAACATGGCAAGACCCTATACGTATTCTCATCTTTCCACATTAAAAAATTACAGCCACATGCAGCAATCCATTGCGCATCCGCTGGGTTCCAACTTTACGGAAAGCATGACTGTATTGCGTTATCAATACAAGCGCTGGTTCTTTGAACTGGAAGCGATGATTGCTTCCGTAGGAATTGATACAGGAAAAACGCATTACGGTCAGGATATTTTTCAAACAACTTTTGATTCTTACATTACAGGAACCAACAATATTCCTGTTCAGCAATTTCACAATACAATATTGCAGGGCGTGCGCACGGATATCAAACGCCTGACTTTAAAAGCAAGCTGGCTGCTGGATGCACGCATGAATCTTTTTATTTCGGCGGGATGTACCTATCGTTCGCAGAATAATTTCTTAAGCAATCAGAAGGATTTTTATTTCTTCATTTCACTTGGAAATGTGATTAAAGCAATGTCGGAAGACAACCTTTGAAAATATTTTCGATCTTCGATTGTCAATTGTCGACGGAAATCTTTTTAATTATTTTATTGAATTGAAATTGAAAATCGTCAGCCGAGCACAGCAAGCGCATGAACACCTTTATAAACAAACTATGAAGTGAATAATCGAAAATTACCTGAATCTTGCATGAAATCCCGTACTCACTTCTCCTTTGCGGATCTCAGCCAGTGTGTATTTCAGCGTGGCTGTTTTTTCTTCGTCCGAAAGGATAGCACGGCGGTTTGAGATGTGGCGCACTTTGTATGGAAAGTGTACAGTTGTGCGGAAAGAAACCATGGTGTATATTTTTTCGTCTGCATCTTTCTCTGCATTTTTATTCAGATAATATTTAATTAAGGGAACCATATTCCGCATTCGTGCGCGGTGTTTTTTAATTTTAATCACATCGGGCATCAGGCTGTTGTATTCCTTTCCGGCAATTTTGTATATCGACTTGTTCAGATTATCGGAATCTTTGAAAAAGAAAGAAATCTTAAAAACGCCTTTGTCGTTATCGATGGTAGGAACAATGTTGGTGATTCCTTTGTTGCCGGTCAGTTTTTCGGCAAGTACGCGAGGCAGTTTTTTCATTTCATCTGCGATTTTTCCTTTAACGTTATCGCCCGATTTGCCGCCCAGCATCTGACCCAGCACACCCAGATCGACGCCGAAGCTGATCTTACCCGAACCATCTTCGTTGATGGTAATTTCTTCCACGATTTCAATGCAGCCCGAAAGCCCCATGGTTAAACCCA
>JAZDMK010000297.1:0-11389 GCA_043800975.1 Bacteroidota bacterium
GGCCCCTGCCGTAACATTCACGGACATTCGTATTATTTATATGTTACGGTAATCGGCGAGCCTGTTGATGATCCCGGGAATTCGTGCAACGGCATGGTGATGGATTTTAATCTACTGAAAAAAATTATCGCTGAAGCCATCACTAACCAGCTTGATCATGCACTGGTGCTGAATGCCAACTGCACAGTGAAAGAACTACAACTGGAAAAGCATTTCGACAACGTGGTTTATCTGCCTTATCAGCCTACCTGCGAAAATATGCTGACCGACTTTTCGCAACGCATCAGCCAATTGCTACCGGCGGGTGTGGTGCTGCATAATCTGCGGCTGTGCGAAACCGTAACCTCATCGGCGGAGTGGTTTGCGGGGGATCAGGAATAGGAAAACCATTTTCGATTTCACTTCCTCTTTCGTATCGCCACAATATGAATGGAAACCGCGGTTGCAATCAGCAACAATACAATTTGCACATACAGATTTTCCACAACCAGAAAGGCCGACAGAAGGATGGTGATCCAGAGCAGGGAAATGGAAAACACTTTTATTTTTAATGGAATGCCATTGCCGCTGCGGTATCCGGAAATGTATTTGCCTAGTATTTTATTCGCGAGAAGACGATTGTAGAATTTGGAAGAGCTTCTGGCAAAGCAGGCTGCTGCAAGCAACAGAAATGGCGTGGTGGGAAGAAGCGGAAGGAAAATGCCGAGTATGCCCAGCCCAACGGAAAGTATTCCTGCTGACAGTAGAAGAGCGCGGGTGAATTTGTTTACTTTCTTTTCCATGTGCCGACTTAACCTATTTCAGGGCTAAAGCCCGATCATTGTTTTTGTGTTCTTCTCCGCCTTAAAAGGCGGAGTTACATTTTGGAAGATTACTCACGGCAAAATTAGAAATTATCTAATCAATACCATTCACTTTCATTCATTCGTATCTCCCAAAACAGCCATGCAACAGAAATCAAACTTTTTTTGTCTCAAAGAAAAATTTTATATCTTTATCCCAACTATTAACTATCAATTGTAAATTAAACCATCTGCTCATGAAAAAAACTCTACTGTCGCTTGTTGCCCTGTTGTGGGCTGCGGGCCTGTTTGCGACGGGTGTTCCCGTTGAGAAAGCACGCGTTGTTGCTAAAAACTTTTATTATGAATATGCCTCACCCAAATCGGGGCTGGCGTATGAAAGCATCGTTTTTCAGCAGGCCATTCCTGTTCAGAACGAAGGAACGAATATGATGTATGTATTCAACCTGAATGATAACAAAGGCTTTGTGATTATTTCGGCGGAAGACCGCGTGCATCCTGTATTGTTCTGGTCGGATGCGGGCTTCTATGATGCAGCCAATGTTCCCGACGGATTGCAGTTTCTGCTCCGCAATTTCAGCAATCAAATCACCGGAATGATCAACAACGATGTTCCTGCTGAAACTTCCACACAGCAAAGCTGGACGCGTTATCTTTCCGCATCTTTTTCTCCTTCGAAAGATATTGCGGCGGTGAGTCCTTTGCTTAGCACCAACTGGGATCAGGGTTGCTATTACAACACTTCCTGCCCTGCAGATGCGGGTGGCGATTGCGGCCATGTTTACACAGGCTGCGTAGCAACTGCCATGGCTCAGGTGATGAAATACCATGCTTTCCCAACAAACGGAATTGGAACACATTCTTATACGCATGCAACCTATGGCGTACAGACCGCCAACTTTGCAGGAGCCACTTACGCATGGGCTTCTATGCCAAACAGCGTTACAACAACCAATGCTGCAACAGCAACCATTATGTATCATGCCGGTGTTTCGGTTGATATGAATTATGGTGCTTCAGGCTCCGGCGCATATTCAACCGATGTACGCAATGCACTGGTGGGTCATTTCAATTATTCACCCGATGCATTTTATGGTGATAAGGGTACTTATACAAATGCCAACTGGGAAGCTTTGCTTCGCACGGATCTTGAAAACGGACGTCCGGTTTATTATTCCGGTGTTGATGAAGGAATGAGTATGGGTCACGCCTTTGTTTGTGACGGTTATTCAGGCACCAATTATTTCCATTTCAATTTTGGCTGGAGCGGAAGTTCAAACGGCTATTGCTATCTGAACGATCTTTCTCCTTCTTTCTATGATTTTTCTTCTTATCAGGCAGCCGTATTTCAGGTTTATCCTTCGAACTCAACCTTTGATGCTGACTTCATCGGAACACCCCGCTTTGGTGCGTTGCCCCTTGTAGTGCAGTTTTCCGATCAGTCGCAGGGTTCTACTTCCTGGAGCTGGGATTTTGGTGATGGTGGTACATCTACCTTACAGAACCCTCAGCACACTTATACAACCGCTGGTTTTTACACAGTAAAACTGACAATCAACAGTGGCCCAACCAACGTTGAAATTAAAGCAGCATACATCAATGCAGGCGCCAACACCGTATGGATTCCTCAGGCATCGGCTTTTTCCACTGCTTCACGCGGGCTGGATGATATTTATATCGTTGATATGAACACCGTATGGGCCAAGGCTTATGACGGAACAAGCACAACCAACTACATTCAGGAATTCACCAAAACACTGGATGGTGGTGCTACATGGACAGCGGGAACTGTAAACGGAATCACCGGTTACGGTATCGGAAACATTTGTGCAATCAATACAACAACGGCATGGGTAAGTGCTTTTAACGGTACAGCCGGTGGCGGTAAAATTTTAAAAACAACGGATGGCGGTACCACATGGACACCGCAAACTACTGCCACTTTCAGCAATGCAGCCAGCTTCCCGAACGTAGTTCATTTCTGGGATGCCAACAACGGCTGGTGCATGGGTGACCCGATCAACAGTGAATTCGAAATGTATACTACCACAAACGGTGGCACCACATGGACACTTGTTCCCGGCGCCAATATCCCCGCTCCTATCAGCGGTGAATATGGAACTGTAAATGTGTATGATGTTTATGGAAACAATGTGTGGTTTGGAACAACCAAAGGAAGAATCTTCCGTTCACCTGACAAAGGTTTGACATGGACTGCTTCTGCTCAAATTACTACAACCGGTGTTAATAATGTTTCGTTCAAAGATCAGAATACAGGTATTATGAATGTATATAACTCTTCTACCAATGCATGGTCGGGCGTACGCCGCAGCACTGATGGCGGAGCAACCTGGACTGCATTTACACCGAGTGGCATTTATCACAAATCACATCTGGAGTATGTTCCCGGAACAGGCACAGGCTGGGTTTCTGTAGGTGCAGGCACCGGAGATGTAGGTTCATCTTATTCCGTTGATGACGGTACTACCTGGACAAAACTGGATTCAGGCACACAGTATATGACCACAACATTTATGGATGTAAACACTGGCTGGGCTGGTGGCTTCAATCAGGATGCTGCTAACGGTGGTGTGTTTAAATGGAACGGCGCAAGCCTTTTCGGACCGCAGGCTGTAGCTACTTTAGCTGAAGTATTTAAATACAGTGTGTATCCAAATCCTGCAAACAATGTTTTGAATCTTGCACTTCCTGCAGGTGAAAATATTCCTTATGAAATATTTGACATTAACGGAAAAGTTCTGTTAAAAGGAAATTTCACTGACGGCTCTCATAGCGCGGATGTTCATGCTTTGTCGCCGGGCTTGTATTTTGTCAGGCTGATTAAACCGGAAGCACCGGAGATTATGAAGTTTGTGAAACAATAGAATAATAAATAATCTTGAGAGCCTGCCATTGCAGGCTCTTTTTTTTTGCCAATAATTCACCTTTGACTGAATCAATATTACCGTTCCCTGATTCAAAACGACCGTTCCCTGATCGCGGGTTTACAAAGGGTGTTTCATTTCTTACATTTGAAGACCGTTCTTAAACCAACCATCATGAAAAGATTTCTATTCCTTGTTTTTTTAGTTATATTATTTCTACCGGTCATAGGCCAGCAAAGACCTGTTCCGGAATATAACTACAGCCATGGCAACATTCAGACACTGGATGACTTGCCTCTTTATGTGGAAAAGAAAATTTTTGTAAAGCTCAGAGTTTATCTGCGGCAGGACATTCGTTATGAAAAACACATTGGTTTTTTTAACGGGAATGTTGACAGCACCCTTGCCGGAATTGTTAGAAGATATCATGTGGAAAGCATTGAGCAGACCTTTGTCCGCATTAAAAATTCGGAACTAAATTCCATTTTTACTTTTACACTTGAGAATGATTCTGATGCTGAATCGCTCATCACAGAACTCGGAAAGCTTCGTTCTGTGGAGTATGCAGAGCGCATGCCTGCTTATTATTCTTTTTACATTCCCAACGATCCTTTATATCCAGCCTCCTCATACCTGACACAAATCAGTGCTCCCGATGCCTGGGACGTAGAAACCGGAAACAGTACTGTAAGTATTGCAATTGTTGATGATGCAGTGCGAATTACCCACGAGGATCTGCTTGGAAAAATTAAAATCAACACAGCTGAAATTGATTCAAACGGAATTGATGATGATGGAAACGGATACATCGATGACGTACGCGGTTTTGATGTAAGCAACAATGATGGTGGTGTATGCCCGCCTTCTACAGTTACGCCCACTTATTTTTCACATGGCACATTTGTAGCCGGAATCGCTGCGGGCAACACAAACAACAGCAAAGGAATTTCTTCGATCGGTTTTAACTGTAGTATCATTCCTGTAAAATGTAAACCTGACAGTTCGTTGGGCAATATTATTCCGGATGCGTATCTGGGACTTGAGTATGCAACTGTGATGCATGCTTCGGTTATCAACATGTCGTGGGGTGGATTTGTATATTCAAATACCTATCAGTTATTATGTACAACGGCACATATCGGCGGATCGGTTTTGGTAGCTGCGGCAGGAAATACAGGAAATGAAATGTTAATTTATCCCGCCGCTTATGATAGTGTAATCAGTGTTGGATCGGTAAACCCAAACGATATGCTGAGCGCATTTTCCACAAGGGGAAGCTGGCTTGATATTGTTGCACCCGGATTAAACATCGCGGGAACACTTGCAACTTCCGACACATCTTATGCAACGATGAGTGGAACTTCGATGGCAGCACCCATTATCAGCGGAATTTGCGGGCTTATGATTTCAAATAATTCATCACTTACCGTTGATGAAGTAGAACAATGTCTGGAATCGGGTTCAACCAATATTAATTATCAAAATCCTTCCAATATTGGAAAAACGGGATCTGGCAGAGCCGATGCACTGGGCGCAGTTACCTGTTCTGAAGCACCCCCAAAACCACACGTGTGCAATGGTTCCTGCGGACTATGGCTTTGCCCGGGTAGCAGCATACAATTTTTTGGCAGCTCGTATGGATTAAGTGCATCATCCTGGCAGTGGACTTTTCCGGGCGGGATTCCCTCCACTTCCACACTGCAAAATCCTGTTGTTACTTATCCATACAGCGGTTTGTTCGATGTTGTTCTGGTTACCTGCAATTCGTTTGGCTGTGATACACTCGTGCTTCACAATTATGTTTATGTCTCAGAACCTGTCGGGAGTTTGACTGCTAACTACACGGGAACTTTTTGTGCCGGAAGTGTTACTTATCTAAACTTTGAATTATTTGGCTACCCTCCGTTTACAATTACTTATACAGATGGCACCAATACATGGACTATAAATAATATTCAGGGAGATATTCAAATACCTGTTTATCCTTCCGGACCTGTTACATATTCTTTTATTTCTATGTCGGATGCTTATTGCCCCGGAAATGCTTCGGGTCAAGTGTCACTGACACCGGTGGAATGCTCACCTTGTTCCAATACTGATTTTGAGTTTTCGAATTTCAGCACCTGGGAAGGAATGCTGGGAGAATGCTGCGGAGATACTAATTTTATCGCTGCTATTGAATCAGACCGGATGGCAATTGTTTCAGGAACCAACATGGATCCTTATTCATTAAATACAATTCCGGAAGTATCTCCATTTGGCGGAATATATTCAGCAAGACTCGGGAACTGGCTTGTTGGCGGGGAATCGGAAAAGCTTAGCAAATCGATGCTGATTACACCTGACAACTGTATGTTCACCTATCAGTTTGCTGTAATTTTAGAAGATCCTATAGGCCATCCTCCCATGGAAAAGCCAAAGTTTCAGGTAAGGTTGCTGGATGTGAACGGACATCTGCTTCCCGATTCCTGTGCATTTTATCAGGTAACAGCGGGGCCTGAAACCGACGGCTGGATGCATAATAACAATGTTCGTTTCAAAAACTGGACACCGGTAACCGTTGATTTGACGCCTTATCTAGGACAAATTATAACTGCAGAATTTAAAACGGAAGACTGCGGATGGCTGGGTCATTTCGGCTATGCATATATTGATGCAAGCTGCGGTCCGCAGGAAATTGATGTTCTAAATTTTTGCGATACCACATCATCAATCACAATCTCGGCGCCGGTAGGTTACACGCATTATGAATGGATTCCTTATGGAGACACAACGCAAACGATTACCATTCCATCACCAGCTACGGGTGATACTGTCATGGTTAACATGACCAATGTGATGGGATGTTCTTCAACAATAACGCATGTATTTCAAATTCTTCCCACTCCATTATCTTTGATAAGTCATGACACAACCATTTGTGAGCAAAGCATAATTACACTAACCGCATCAGGCGCAGGGCCGGGCGGAACATATTTATGGACATCGAATCCTTCGGGCTTTACTTCCACAGATTCAATAATAATCGTTTCACCTGCCGTATCTACAACCTATTCCGTAATGACAGAAAATGCAAACGGATGTCCTGCGGATTCAGCCGTTCATATAGTTGTTACGGTAACCGATTCCGCTGAAATAAATATCACTGCACATTATATTTTATGTTATGATGATACGCAGATGATCACCGTTTCCAATCCGGGCGCGACGTTCAGCTGGTCATCTTTTCCTCCGGGTTTCAGTTCAACGGAAGATACAATTTATGTATCACCTGATGATCCTATGATATACATCGTTACTGCATTCAAAGGAAACTGCAGTTTTGCTGATAGCGTTTTTGTGAATCCCTTTCCATACCTATATGATGATGCTGTGGCAAACACGTATATATGCAGCGGCACAACACAGGTTACACTTTCACCCCCCAATGGATATGCAAACTTTGAATGGCATTCCGGTGGTGACACAACACAAAGCATCACCATCAATAATCCAGTTCCCTATAGTATGTATTGGGTAAGTATGATTTCTTCGATTGGTTGTCTAGATACGATGCGATTTATGATTTCTCCGGTTATGGATCCGGAAGCACATGCCGGCGCAGACACTTCAATTTGCTCCGGGCAACCCGCGATGTTAAATGGTTCCGGCGCGATGCTATCAAGCGGAACATATGAATGGTCTTCAATTCCTATGGGTAGTTATCCGGATGTTGCATCCATTGTAGTTTCACCGGTTGTCACAACTACTTACATTCTGCAAGTCACAAACGGACCCAATTGCGACAGTCCTGCTTCTTACGACACAGTTGTTGTAAGTGTGATGGATGTGCCGTCGTTTGAACTGGGCAGCGATATAACCATTTGTGCAGGAAACTCTGTTACGTTGGGTGCGAATTATCCGGGAGGTTTTTTCTTTTGGGAATCCGATCCGCCGGGATTTTATAGTACCGATACAATTGTAACTGTATTTCCCACCGAAGAAACAATTTACTATTTAACGATCAATACGCATAGCTGCAGTTATAACGATTACCTCACAATTCATGTAGAGCATGGCGGGCAGCTCGCAGATACCATTGAAGTTGAAATTTGTCCCGGCGATTCTGTTGTTACATTAATTGCACCTCTGGGATATTCTTCCTATTCATGGTTACAGACGGGCGATACAACACAAATCACTTCTGTTTATCATCCGCTTGATGGTGATCTTTTCACGGTTCTTGGCGGTAAACCTCCTTACGGATGTGTTGATACAATTCTTGTAAAAGTGATAGAAAAAAAGATTACATATAATCCGCAAATTTCTTCATCGGATACGTCAATTTGCAGTGGCACTCATATCACACTTGAAGTGGAAGAAGATGGAAATACAACTATAATCTGGTACAGCATCCCTAATGGATTTTCAGCATCCGGTTTTAATACATCCGCAGTTCCAAACGATACGATGATCTTTATTTGTGCTGCAAATATTGATGGCTGCATGCGTTATGATTCACTTAGAATAGATGTAACTCTGTCTCCGCAGTTTCAATTCCCTGCAGATATGAGTATTTGTAGTGGCGACAGTGTTCTTCTCAATCCCGATCTGCATGCAGGAAGTTATTTGTGGGATGATGGAAGCATGGATTCAACCAAAACAGTATTTGCGACAGGCACGTACATGCTTGAGCTTTCCAACGGTTCATGCAGTGTGCGCGATACTTTTAATCTTGAAGTAATCCGTGATACCAACCTGATTATTCCCAATGTGTTTACACCCAACGGAGACGGGCAAAACGATAAGTTGCTGGTTCAGTTAACACATTCTGATATTTTTGAATTTGAAATTTTCAATCGTTGGGGCGTAAGTCTTTTTAAAACAAGTGACCCTATGGAATGCTGGGATGGAAGTTTTAATAATAAACTTTGTGACGTAGGTGTATACTATTATATCTGCCGGTACAAATCCATCTGCAAAAATGAAGTTGCCGAACGCAAAGGGTTCGTACACCTCATGAGATAATATTTACAATAGAAATGAAGCTGTGAAATCTCTGATTACCTGGAAAGTTTCTTCCTTCGCTTCCAGATAACCCATGTGTCCGATATCCAGCAACAGCAGCTGACTGTGTGCGGGCAGTACAACTTGTTTCATCACCACATCCACAGGAATACGCTTGTCTTTTTTTCCGAGAATAAATAAAACGGGAACTTTTGAATTCTTCAAAACATGCGTTCTGTCGGGTCTTTCCTTCATTCCTTTCAGGCAGGCTACAATTCCTTCAGGTGTCATTTGTGATGCCGCTGCATTTTTTAATTCTTCGATTTCAACAGTAAACTTTTTTACATTTTCAGGTGCAAACAAATCGGGAATAAATGAATACAGGAATTCGGAATGACTGCTCAACACAAGTGCTGCAGCGCGATCGCGGTTTTGTTTTGCTTCTTCCGAATCGGCGGATGCATTGGAATGAAACAAACAAAAACCCTTTAACATCTCAGGATATTTTTCAGCAAAAGCCATCGTTACATATCCACCCATCGAATGACCGACCATCACGCATTGCTTGATTTTGCATTCATCCAGCACATGCTTCACAATGTCTGCTATCAAATCCATGGTGAGAACTTTCTCCACCACTTCACTTTTTCCATGCGCCGGGAGATCGATGCATACAACTGTACATTGTTTTTTTAATCGTGTTGCAAATGCATTCCATATCTCCAGCGATTCGGTGAAGCCATGCAGAAACACAATGGCAGGGCCGCTTCCGGTGATTTTAAAATGAATCTTTTTTTCTTTAAATATTACTTCATCCATTCCAATACATTTCCAAAACTTTCGCAAGCTTTTTTTAACCACAAAGTGCACAAAGAAAATTTACACAAAGTGCACAGAGGTTTTCATTATTTCATAATATTCTCAATCTCCTCCACCGTAGCGGGAACTCTTTGTTTGCCCATCAGGCGGTAGCCGTCTTTGGTAACAAGAATATCATCTTCGATGCGGATGCCGCCAAAACTGCGGTATTCATTTACCTTATCGTAATTGATAAACTCAGCAAATTTATTTTCCTTCTGCCACATATCAATCAATGCAGGAATAAAATAAATACCCGGTTCTACGGTCAGCACAAAGCCTTCCTGCAGTTCACGTGCAAGGCGCAGGTAAGCAGTTCCGAACAGTTCGCTGCGTTTTATCTTATCATTGTATCCAACATAATTTTCTCCAAGATCTTCCATATCGTGCACATCCAGACCCATCATATGGCCCAGTCCGTGCGGGAAGAAGAGGCAATGCGCACCTTTTTGCACAGCATCCTTCACATCGCCCTTCATCAGTCCGAGCGCTTTTAATCCTTCGGCAATTACTTCAGCTGCTTTGAAATGGCAGTCGCGATAAGGGATTCCGGGCTTGATCATTTGTGTCGAAATGTTATTGGCATCCAGCACCAGCTGATAAATTTCTTTTTGTTTTTGGCTGAACTTCCCTCCCACAGGGATCGTCCGTGTGAAGTCGGAAGCATAATGCAGATCGGTTTCCGCACCGGCATCCTGCACCATCAGTCTTCCGGTTTCAAGTATGTTGCCGTGATAATGATTGTGTAATGTTTCTCCGTTCATCGAAAGAATCACAGGAAACGAAACGCCCGCGCCCAGTGATAGTGCAATGCCTTCCATAGCGCCCGAAAGTTCACGCTCTATGCGGCCGGGTTTGCACAGCTTCATCGCCATGGTGTGCATCAAGTAGCCGATATCACAGGCTTTGTCGATCTCAGCAATTTCGTATTGATCCTTGATCGAACGCAGCGCAACAATGGCTTTGATTAATTTTTCCGAAACAAACGTTTTCAGCTCGGTATGCGATACGCTCAGCACGCCTGAAAGAAACAAACGGTTGTCGCTTCGGTAAGGCGGAATAATATGTATGGGACGGCTTTCCTTTTTGGTTCTTTCCACCGCCGTTTCCAGTTCTTTGAGCGGGAAGGTGCAGCTGATTCCCACCTTCACTCCTTTTTCTTTCAGGGTTGGCTGCGGACCCATCCAGATCACATCTTCAATATCGATGTCGTTTCCGTACAGCATTTCGTGGCCGGTATCGCAATCGATGGCACCTGCCAGGCCGGCTTCATCCAGTCCGAAGAAATAAAGGAAGGTACTGTCCTGCCGGAAGTGGTATTGGTTTCCGGGATAGTTCATGGGTGAATCGGTGTTTCCTGCGAGCAGGATAAGGCCACTACCCACCAGTTCTTTCAGGCGTTTGCGGCGTTCGGCGTATACTTCTGGATTAAACATAAAATTGATTTTCGATTTTCAATTGACAATTTACGATTGATTATTTAGGAAGGTAAAAGTAGAAATTTTTATTCTCTTTAAAAACATTTTATTTTTATGGCGCCCGCCGCAAACAATCTGCAGCTATGCTGCTTCGCTCACAACCGAGGCCTAAGGCCGAGCCTTGAGCACATAAAAAACTATACAATGGGGCGAAAACTCTCACTCTGATTTGCGTCGTCGGGCTGTCCGCTGTAGTCCGGTAGGGCTGCCGCTTCCAACCGAGGCCCTTAGGGCCGAGCTCCTTTAGATTTGCATCCAGATTATTTCAAATGTATAAATTTGATTAACCGGAGGAATAGAGGTGAACTAACGCGAGCTCTAGCATTTTAGTGCCATCTCATGAATCAGTCCTCTATTCCCATACGGTTGACTTTGGACC
>JAZDMK010000343.1:0-4245 GCA_043800975.1 Bacteroidota bacterium
TTTATTATCCTATCCATAAATTTTGATTGTATTCAAAGAAACTAAAATTCTAAATGCGTTTAATACAAAAATTCTTAAAAATTATTAAATGAACGAAATGAAAAACATAAAGTGAAAGATTTCTGTATCTCTCTCTCCAGAATTTCAATCGAAAAACCGGAGACGGTGTCCGTATTATCAATTAGAATGCCGTTTTTATAGAATTCTATTTTTTTAACCGCAAAATGGAAGGTGTCATCTGTTCCTGCTTTTTGACGGACGATTTCATTTTCATTGAAAAGATACATGATGGAATCGTTTTGCTGATATTGCAACTTTAATGTAGAAGCTGAGCCTATAGCCAATTCCGAATCAAAAAGATCTTTTTCGATCAAATGACTTACCGTTGACACATCATAAAAGTGCGTCAGGTTTTTCTGCGATCCCTGAAATTGCTGCACCAATGCCAGATAGGCCAGATAGGCACAGATGACAACCACTGAACTCAGAAGCATGGCAATTAATACTTCAATAATAGTGAAGGCCTTTATTCGTTTCATTTTATTGATCTGTCATTTCAATATCGGATATCTCCATAATTTTTTTTGCCTCATTGTCATAAGCTGAATAGTTAACCTGTACTAAATTCTGGAATGATCCGAAGGGATTAACGGTTTTTTTTATTCGAATTCCTTCCTTGCTGAATTCATCATCCATGTATACTGAGGAGTTTTTAGCATTCATCCGCATTTCTTTTATTAATAGCAATGCCCGTGAATGCTGGGCACAATTATCCGATTTTATGGTTTGTGTAATGATCAGTCCGCCAATTCCAAAACAAAGCATAATCACAAGCAATGCAACCAGTGTTTCAATGATGGTAAAGCCCTTTAGTTTTCTTTTTAATACCATTTGATTACTTTTTTTGTCCCGCCTTTCATTTGCACATCCATAAAACCATAGCCCTTTGGTAGCTTTTCAAATTCTATGGAAGAATTCAGCAAAGCATTCCGGTAAGCCGATGAAGATGTAGTAAGAATAAACGATTCGCAACAGACCGATCCCTGCACATTCCCTTTCAGTTCTATTAATCCATTTGAAAATATTTGCCCTTTCACTTCCGTTTCCTTTCCTATAGAAATGATCGGAGGAGATGTGGTTTCAAGCGCATTTTTTACATACAGAAAAACAGCCCCTTCTATATTGCATTTCTCTCCTATATTAAATGTATGCTGTTTTTGTCCGGCTCTCAAATCAATATCAATAAGGGAAAGTGATGAAGGAAAGCGAAGCGAGCATTCCTTTTCCACACGTATGCTATCTCTGGCAATGGCCTGAATATTTCCTGCAAACTCTTTCTCAATTTTAATGAAAGGTGCGCAAAGAAGTACATCATTCAGCTTTGCATCCTTGCTTATTTCAATTCCTTTTTTTGAAAACACAACAATGTTTCCTTTCAAAAGTTTTTTATTTAAACGAATGGTTGATTCCGAATACAAAATTAATGTTGAATCATAAAAGGCTCTGATTACAGTGTCCTTTGCCAGAAATGAATAATCCAGAACGATCATTTTTGCAATCTCATCCGAAGTCGGATTCATTTGCTTCTGGATAAATTTTGCAAAATCTTCTGCATCGGGAACCGATTTGTTACTTTTTTTTCTTGTGCCGTAAAGCAATTTTTCATTCAGGTAATTTTGTCCTTCGATATATCCTCGCTCAATTCCGGTTTCAGGCAAATAGGCCGTTCCTGATATGCGTGTGTTCCCGCATACGGTTAACGCCCGGTCATGATCCGCCAGATACAATGCTACGTTTTCGCTTTGTATAGGGTCATAGGCTGTAAGTACCACTTTCCTTTTTTTTATGTTTTTCCATTCTGCTTCTGCTGTTACTAATGAATAAACACCCCAGGGCTTTGTTTCTACACATACGATTCTCTCATTATTATCTGTTGAAAGATTAATTGTTTGAATTCCGCTGTTATCGAAAACTTTGTTGTTAGCAAGGTAAATATTGATGCCTGAAAGCACATCCAGTTGAAGCTGAAATTCTTTCTCATATTGAATAAAAATTTGCTTTCTGTAGTAGGAAGCCATGATAACCGATGTACAAAAAACCGCAACGATAGCCATTACAAATACCGCATACAATAAGGCATATCCGCTGATTCTTTTTTTTGTCATCAAAAATCTATTTTTTTATTTCATTATCTACTTGTAACCTGTCACCAGTAACTTATTGCTATTAGCCCGAAACAACAGACGACAACTGAAACATCGGAAGGTACATGGCTATCAGGATAACACCCACAAACAAACCGACCAGAATAATAATCAATGGCTCCAGAATACTGCTCATCGAATTTGTTTTGTATTCCACATCTGCCGTATACTGTTGCTTCAATTTCCCAAAAATCATATTCAGTTGATTCACTTCCTCTGCTACTTTAATGAGAGAAATCATTCTCTTGTCGTAGATACTGAAGTGCGACATGCTCTGATGAAGGCTTTTCCCGTTGAGTAAATCTTTTTCGATGATTTCAAGAGAGGTTTCCATCGGATAAAACCCAATCATTTTTCGTAGAAGCTGAATGGCATTCATCAGTGGGACACTAGCTCCGGTAAGCAGTTCCATAGAAAGACAGAAGCGCGAAAGGTACATTTTACGAATCAGTTCTCCAAAAAATGGAAGCCGCAATGTAAGCGAGGTAGCGGCTTTGCGATACCATATTCTTTTTTTGAAAAGGATGATAAACGCTATGATAATTACTACGATTAACAACATATGCACAGCATGAGCCCCGATGAAATTGGAACATTTAATAATGAAGCTTGTCAGTGCAGGCAATTCCCGATTATTAAAACGTTTGAATACATCTTCGAACATAGGTACGATGTATCGCAGCATGAAGAAAACAGCCAGCAGTGCGGTTGTCAAAACAATTACAGGGTAAGTAAGTGCATTGACAAGTTTTCTCTTCTGTTCAATTTTGCGGTTATAATATGAGATAATGTCATCCAGAACCTGATTAAGTCTTCCGGTTTCCTCGCCAATTTTGATGCTGAAGATTTCATAGTTTGAAAAACGCTTGGTTTGTCCGAGTGCTTCAGATAACGGAGTGCCGGAAATAACTGTATTCTTTACCTGTGTAAACAAATGCTTCTCTTCTTTCTTGGTGTATTCCTCAACTATCAAATCCAGACATGATTTAATGTCAATACCAGACGACAAAAGCGTTTTCAGGTCATTGTAAAAGTTAAGCTTTTTGCGGTCTTTCAGCTGATTTCCACCCAGTCGTATCTCTTTCGACAGGGCTTTGGTAATTTTCTGTTGCCAGCTAACTTCGTTTTCATTGCTTATTACGTGTTCCTGTTTGCTGTTCTTATTGCTGGATATGACTTTCATAATTTTTAACTTATTCCAAAGCAAAATTGATAAGCAAATATAGTGAAAAGAAAGAAACATAAGAGTATTATAAGCACTTAAAAGTTATTTAAATTCACTTTTATTTGGAAATTGATTTTTCTTGTTTTAATATTGTTGCTCCAAATATCAAAATACGATGGTTAAAATCACTAAAATCATTATTTGCTTTTTTGTTTTATGCCTTGCACAAAGCAGCTTTGCGCAAAATGGGAGTGCAGAAAAAGCATATTACTACGCTCACTTAACCGCAACCGACGTTCAACTTGGGCAGATGGATGCAGAGTTTTTATTGGAGGTGTCTGTTATTATTAATGATCCCACCATAAACAAAATACATGTTAAAATTTTCTCTTCCGTTACAGGGAGCATTAATTTGTCGCAAGAGTTTCTGTTAAGCGGACAAAACACCCTTCCTGAAGGAATAACCTTCATGAAAAATGGTAATACATGCACGATGGCACTTGGGAAAATTGCAGGTATTGAATCTACAATAGAAATACGAACAGAAAATTCTTCAGGGATTATTTCCGATCCGATCTATGAACATTTTGATGAATAAACCACTATGAGAAAAATAGCATTTACATTATCAATAGCCATTTTCCTGATGTGCGGGGTTGCTATTGGCCAGAACATGGTTGAATGGCAGTCAAAAACATATGTGACTGAATCACCCACCGGCGTATTAAGGGGAACTAATAATATGACTCCATGCGGAGCCTATTCATATAATAAATTAATGGAAAACGCAGATGGGTGGATTGAGTATACAACTGTTCAAACAAATAAAGCCAGAGTATTTGGATTTGATACTACAACCAATATCAGCTGGTCAAC
>JAZDMK010000348.1:0-2319 GCA_043800975.1 Bacteroidota bacterium
GTGCCTGAACGAAAACCCAGTGTTTGGGCTAAAACTTGCCCGGATACAAGGCGCAAGCAAAGCTGAAACCGGAGTGTACTGTAGTACATGAGGATTTCAGGTTTGCGCAGCAACGCAGCAGATGGGTGAGTTTTCGTTCAAACACTAAATAAGGAATTTCTACATCAGGTCCTTATACTGCTCCCAGACCTTCTGGAATTCTTGAACATAAGCGTCGCATTCTTCCGGTGACCAATAATCAATAAATGGAACCATGCCTTGCTGTTTTGCTAAATCCAGGGTCTTTTGAGAAGAAACCGCCTGTTTAAATGTATCTACAAGTTTTTTATAGTTTTCAGGGGATGATGTTACAGTGTCTCTTTTAATCATGAAAGCAAAAGGTTCGACCAAATTCGGGAAGGGTTTGCCTGTGGTCTGTGACAACGTCGGGACGTCCCAAACACCGGAATAGACTTTTTTGTTTGTAAAAGAAGCCAGAGCTTTTATGAAATCTTTTTTTGATGAAGCTGAGAAATAGGGGCCTATACACGCATCAACCTGTTTGCCGGCGAGTGCATCGCGTGATTGTGATCCACCACTGAAGGGAATAACTTTGGCATTGATACCCGTGAGTTTGATTAATATTTTAGCAGCAAGTGTAGAAACCGCTTTTGGATGTGATGTGGCAATTGTCAAAGGTTTTTCCGCATTTTCCCCTGCTTTGATAAAGTCCGCAACCGTATTGTACCCGGAATCTTTATGAACAAGTAAGACGTTAGGATCTACAATCAGGTTACCCACAAATCCGACCTCGTCCCAACCCACTTTTGCAGTACCGGAATTCACATCCATTGCATACATCGAAATTGTGGTCATAATTGTGGTGTAGCCATCAGAAGGCCTGGACATCATTTTGCCGAAACCGATAGCACCGGATGCACCAGGAGAATAATCAAATGTAACAGGCTGCCCCAATAGCTCCTCCCAGCCCATGGCCAGTACTCTTGAAGATTGATCGAATCCTCCTCCTGCTTTTGCGGGAATAATGTGGGTTATGGGTTTAGATGGAAAATCTCCGGCAAAAACCATACCAGCGAAAAAAAACAGAACAGACATGATGATCCCAATTTTTTTCATGTAAATCTCCTGAATAATAAGGTTATTAGTTATCGTGCGGTATTGGTGCAAACACGTGTCTACATGAATATATAGGCTTTAAACACCCCTTAACCACACCATGGTTTAGTTATGTAACTTATATATATGAGTTATATGAATAATTTTAACCTGTCAAGAGAATTATTTTTCAGAGTTCACCAGAATAAAGCTTGAACAAAAATGCTGTGTTTACCATGACATGATCAAAAAATCGAAACGATTTCATAAAATCGTTGCAAAAGTCGCTTTGGGACATAAATACGACAAAACAATGTATAAAAACTTCTGTCTATGCCTGACCCGGTGATTTAAATCACTGAAGCATGTGAATTGTACCTTTTTTTTCACCATGAAGGCCATGAAGCTCATGAAGGATACATCATCATGGCCTTCATGTAAATTCAAGCGCAGTGAAATTGACAAAACTGGCAGAAAATATGAATGAAAAGGTTGGAAGATTTTGAGGGAACTTCGTGGTTCGTTCGATGTTCCCTATTTCCAATCTTCAATATGCAAACCATCTACATTCTCAAATTCGCTTGTATTATTTGTGACAAGAATCAAATCATGTGATAAAGCATGAGCAGCAATTAACATATCCAATGGGCCGAATAGTTTTCCTCTATTGGTATCTAACAAATACATTAAAATGCTTTTCTTTCTTGATTTTGCCCTTGATCACGACCCTCAGACATAAAATCTTCAGAAAAACCATTTAATCCTTCCATGAAGACATCCCAAGCCTTTTCATGTGGAACTAAAATGACCGCATCACCGTGCTTTTGAATAGATACTTCATCGCCTTGAAATTGAAACTCCTTTGGCAATCTAACTGCCTGGCTGCGGCCATTTGAAAATAATTTAGCTGTTTGCATTTTTCACCTCCTGAAAAATAGTATATATCCTGGTATATTATTTGTCAATTTTTCCGTGTCAAAGGCAGTACTGACGTATGAATATAGAAAAATCATAATAGTAGAGATCCTCACCGATTAGGGATCCATCTTCATGGTCTTCATGAGCTTGTATGGTTAAAAAAATAATATTTTAAAAGAAAAAAGAGGGGGGTGCGGGGGGGTCCCCCCGCATAAAAAAGTAAAGTTACATTTATGCTTTCTTTGATCGGTAAAACAAATATAATCTTGGGGGAAAGAGAAGGATCGTGTAATGGGCTACGAGCCC
>JAZDMK010000349.1:0-15752 GCA_043800975.1 Bacteroidota bacterium
CGGAAGAAAAAATAAAGCAAACCATTCACGATGTAAAACACAATTATTTTTTAGTTCAAACAGCGGAAGAGCGAAAAGCTTTGATACAAAAGCTTTCTGAAGTGAAAGAATTTTGTTTTGATACAGAAACAACCGGGCTTGATCCGCATCATTGTGAAATTGTAGGCATTTCATTCAGCATCAAACCACAAGAAGCATACTACATTCCGCTGCCTGATAATTATGATGAAGCCTGCACAATACTGAGCGAATTCAAATCATTATTTGCTAATGAAAATATTTCAAAGATTGGTCAAAACTTAAAATTTGACATTTCTGTTTTACGCTGGTATGATGTCTCTGTAAAAGGATTTTTATTCGACACCATGCTTGCGCATTATTTAATTGAACCGGAAAGCCGCCACAATATGGACTTTCTGTCGAACACCTATCTGAATTATTCTCCGGTGCCCATTACAAAATTGATTGGAGAAAAAGGAAAGAACCAGCAGAGCATGCGAATGGTTGACCTTGAAGAAGTGAAGGAATATACCTGCGAAGATGCCGACGTCACACTACAACTTAAACAAGTTTTTGAACCCATTCTGAAAGATAACAACGCAGACATTTTATTTAATACTGTTGAAACGCCACTGGTCCCGGTACTTTCAGCAATGGAAGCCGAAGGTGTAAGAATTGATCCCATTGTGTTGAATGAATTTTCGGCACAAATGCAAATTGAACTGGTGCAGCTTGAACAAGAAATTCATTCACTGGCTGGAAAGACCTTTAACGTAGCTTCTCCAAAGCAATTGGGAGAAGTTTTATTTGATCATTTAAAGATTGATTCAAAAGCAAAAAAAACAAAAACCCAACAATATTCTACCGGTGAAGAAATTTTAGCGAAGCTTTTGAACAAGCATCCCATCATTCAAAAAATTCTTGATTTCCGATCACTCACAAAACTTCGTTCAACTTATATCGATCCTTTGCCACTGCTGATTAATCCACGCACAGGAAGAGTGCATACTTCATTTAACCAGGCGGTAACTTCAACGGGAAGGCTGAGTTCGAACAATCCCAATCTGCAAAACATTCCGATACGAACGGAGCGTGGGCGAGAAATACGAAAAGCATTTGTTCCCAGAAACGATAAATATGTTTTGATGTCGGCCGACTATTCGCAGATTGAGCTACGCATCATTGCATCCATGAGCGGGGACGAAGCCATGATTGCGGATTTCAAAGCAGGACTTGACATTCATACTGCCACTGCTGCAAAAGTATATCATGTAGCGTTGACAGATGTAACCCGCGATATGCGCAGGAATGCGAAGATGGTAAATTTTGGAATCATTTACGGAATCTCTTCTTTTGGTCTTGCAGAGCGACTTGGCATTGCACGCAGTGAATCAAAAAATATTATTGAGGAATATTTTAAACAGTATCCCGCCATAAAATTATTCATGGATTCCACTATCATAAAGGCTCGTGAAGATGGCTTTGTAGAAACAATTCTTGGCAGACGAAGATACCTGCGCGACATTCATTCAGCGAATTCTATCGTTCGTAATTTTGCTGAACGAAACGCTATTAACGCACCTATACAAGGCTCCGCTGCTGATATGATCAAAGTTGCAATGATTAGAATTTTCGATGCACTAGAAAAAAAGAAACTGCGCTCACGCCTGATTTTACAGGTGCACGATGAGTTGATTCTTGATGTACTGCGTGAAGAAACAGAAGAAGTTGATCAGATTGTTCGCGAAGGAATGATTAACGCCATCCCTCTGGATGTCCCGGTAGAAGTGGAACTCAGCACGGGAGCCAACTGGCTGGAAGCGCATTAAAAAAGGGACGCTTTTGTGCATCCCTTTAAATAATTCATTAATACGTTACTCTTTATTCACTGGTTTCTTACTCGACCACTTAATGACTTTCCGAACAAACCAGTAAATAACCAATGCGATTAAATACAACGGCCACAGTTTGATTGCAAGCATTATCAATTTCACAAGCCAGTTCCATCCAAAGACAATGGATCGTCCCAGACGTGTCCAGAAGCTAGGTCTATATTGATCAACCGCAGGTGATGACTTCACGTGGGACGTACGAACCAGATCCTGATAGATGACAATGTTAATGGTGCTGAAATCAATTTTGTCATACAAATCCAGATTTCTCATCTGTATATCGATACTTGCATCTTTCATAGCAGATGCGGACTCTTCAGCATCTACAATGTTGTCCAGCTTTACTCCTTTTGTATCAACGGCACGGCGGATGCGGTTGTTGGTTTCGTTTTTATTTTGTGCTTTCAGATAATTACTCAATAGAGAAATGGAAACATCTTCTACAGTAATTTTTCTGTAATCAAGATACAAAAACATTTTACTTAGTTCATCCAAAACCTTATCCAGTTGAGGCGCAGGAACACGAAGTGTAATAGAATTTTCGACATAAAAATCTTTAATTTCCAGTACAGAGTCGCTTCCGTGAGGTTGTTCAATTACTTTTTTAACTTCACTGGTCAGGTTGGATGAGGCTATAAATCCATTGTATTTACCCGCCATCTTTTCGATGATGTAGGTTGTTTTTTCAACATTGTAAACCCGGAATTTAACATCCGCTGTTTTTATCAGTTTACGACGGCGGTTCTTGGCTGCATAAGCAGAATCAGCTGCAAGATCATCGGGTACTTTTTGCGAAATCTGATCATTTGCAGGTGTTTCGATATTTCCTTCTGTTTTTTTATTAGCAGCCGCCTTCCCTTTATCCTGATTTTCGCTTTGCGGGGATGTGGATGCCGTTCGTTCCATGTCTTTCATGTTTTGCTCTTCGGCAGAAGATACAGCCCCTATTGAATCTGCCTTTGCTTTATCGTCACGGGATTGTTTTTCACTCATATTTTTGCCACCACAGGCGGCAATCATAAATAATACAAGCAGTGGAAAAAATAATTTTTTCATAACATTTGGTTTTTAGGAAGGGTAAAAATAAGGAATTAGTTAGGCAAAAGCAAGTCTTTTATTTTAAAGCCAATTTTCCCTTTTGTGAAAAAAACAGCATCAAAAAGAAAAATAAACTCAGGATAAAAAAGGAAGCAATGGCAACAACCGAAATACGCATGTTTCCGGTAAGGGCTTCAATCAATCCGAAGCTGAAGGTGCCTCCTACGGTTGCCAGTTTTTCCATGACATCATAGAAGCTAAAGAATGAAGTGTGATCCTTCGTTTCAGGAAGCATTTTGGAATAGGTGGATCTTGCCAGAGCCTGCGATCCGCCCATGACAGCGCCAATGAAAAATGCAACGATAATAAAACCAAATGCGTCTGTAATAAAATATGCCGCGATGCAAACCAGCACCCACCAAGCCACTGAGATAATCAGCGCTTTGAAATTGCCGATTCGTGATGAAATCCAAGCAAAGAAGTATGATCCTGCAGATCCAACAAGTTGTATTACGAGAATAGTCGGTATTAACACATCTGCCTTTAATCCCACTTCCTTTTCTCCGAATGTGGCAGCCATGAACATTACCGTCAGCGTGCCCATCATCATGAAGAAAAAGCCGAAGAGAAAAAGTGTAAGCCGCCTTGAGCTCAATACATGTTTGAATACAACTCGTAATTCGCGATAACCATTCAACAAAACATGACTGCTTTCTCTTCCGTGGCCGTATGTGTATTTCGGCAACTTGCGAAAGGTGATTTGCGAAAAGCCTATCCACCAAAGGAAAACAGTAACAAAGGCCATTCGTGCTGGAAGCGTATCATCTGTTATTCCGAATGATTTTTGTCCCATAATGACAACCAGATTGATCACCAATAAAACAACACCGCCCAGATATCCCATCGAATAGCCTCGTGCGCTGATGCGGTCCTGTGCTTCGGGTGCAGCAATAACCGGAAGAAATGAATTATAAAAAACGATACTCCCGCCATAACCAATTGTAGCAAGCGTGAATGAAATTATTCCAAGTTCTATATGATTGGGATCAAAAAAGAAAAGCATTCCGCAACTTATAGAACCAATCCAAGTAAAAATTTTCATAAAGAATTTTCTTCTTCCTGTATAATCTGCAATCGAAGAAAACATAGGCGAAAGTATGGCTACAAAAAGGTAAGCGGCTGCGATCGACCAGGAGTACAAAACAGTATTGATAATTTTAAATCCAAAAAAATCTACATTAAAATCATTTCCGTGTCGTGTGACACTGTTAAAATAAATTGGAAAAATGGCTGATAAAATTGTAAGCTGAAATACTGAGTTTGCCCAGTCGTACATGACCCAGGCGCGAATAACCTTTTTGTCGCCTTTTTCCAGTGGTGAATTTTCAACAGCACTCATTGTAATTATTTTTTCTCTTCGTAATCTTTATCCAATCGCACACGAAAAGCAGCACCAAATGTAATAAACCAATGATTCTTTGTGATTGTAAACATATCCATGTCGTGTGCTGGAACATTCTTTGAACTTTCCGCACGAAACCATCGGTAGAATGTATAACCTCCGCCAACGTTGAGTGCCAGCATTTTCATCGGATAAAAAGAAAACGCACCGCTGAATTGTGTATCACCAAAAAAATTTCCGCCTTCGCGAACATAGTAATTGTTATAGTGTTCTCCTAAACGGAAACTTCCCGAAGAGCTTCTGTAAGATGCCTGAAAATACAAGGGTTTTGCAATGTGATATTCGTAATGTAAATTACCGGGAACTACTCCAAAAATGTAAGATTTCGGGCTTACCTTCCAGTCGATTCCAGCCAGTGGCATAAAATAATTTCCATAAAACTCGCGGTTATAATACATTCCAAACTTTAGTTTCATGGCGGCTTTGCGGACGTATGTAAATAAAAATATTCCACCCAGTTGTAAATCGTTTTTACGAATTTCCTGAAAGTCTGAACTGATTTTCGGGAGTAACATTCCCATAAATTTCCATTTCTTTTCTTTTCCGAAAGGATGAACCACTCCCAGCTGCAGCGATGTCGCCAGCAAATCGTGATCATTCTGATAAGTACCCGGCGCATAGAAATGAAGGTGGTTTGCATCGGCACCAAATAACAACATATCGCCCGATTTTAACTTCGCAGGAAAAAATAATTCTGCTAAGTTTTGACTTGATGAAAGCGTAGCTGTGTTGTATTTATAATCCGTGATTCCAAAATAATTATGCCGGAATGCTGCAACATCAACAAAAGGCTGGGCTTGTAATACAATGCCTGATAAAATAAAAATTACGGAGATAATACTTTTGCGCATGGTGTGAGGGTTTGTGCAAACTTAAGAAAAATAAAAATTCAAAAAAAACCCCGTTAATTAATTTTAACGGGGCCATTGTTAAAGAGACTAAACGAGAGCACTATTGCAGAATAACTTTTTTCACAAATACATTTTTGCCAGAAATTATTTTTACCGTATAAATTCCTGCCGCCCTATTTGACAGCGATACACGGGCTGTAGACACGGGAGAATAAATTTCATCCACCTTCATTCCTTCTGCATTAAAAATCATGATATGCATTGGGCCGGATGGAGTCTGGATATTGATTTCATCTTTTGCCGGATTCGGGTAGATCTCACATACTCTCTGATTCTGCTCCGAAACACCCGAACAAATAATGACCGTGACGACAACGGTTCCTGTTGTGCTACATCCTCCAGCAGTTCCTGTAACTGTATATGTCGTGGTGGATGTCGGTGAGACTGTCAGGGGAGTGCCCAGCGAACCGGTATTCCATGCATAGCTACTTGCGCCTGAAACCGTTAATACTGAGACATCTCCCTGGCATATTGTATCAGGTGATGCCGTAATTGTAAGATCCGGCGCTGGAGTCACGTTTATTGTAATCGCTGCGTTGCTGCTGCAACCCGCCACTGAGGTTCCTGTCACATAGTATGTCGTCGGAGCAATGGGTGAAATAACAAAAGGATTACCAACATAAGCGGGGCAACACCAAACATAACTGCTGGCTCCGCCCGCATTAAGCGTAGCAGATTCCCCTTCACAAATCGTGTTTGAAGAAGCTGTAATACTCAGTGTGGGTAATGGATTCACTATAAGAGTATTTGTGTTACTCGTATCAGCACCATACAGATTGGTTACATAAAAACGATAATTCCCTGCATCGGAAAGCATCAGCGGAGATATTGTCAGTGTTGTGGAGGTTGCGCCCGGAATATTCACTCCGTTTTTCTGCCATTGATAATTTAATACAGGATCTCCTGTTGCAGCAGCATTCATCGTAATAGCATCTCCTTCACAGGCAGAAGAAGATCCAATAACAGCACCCGCAATCGGTAGTATTCCATATTGAACTGTTAAGTAAGGCCATTGATTCGGATTAATATAATCATGCGGACGGAACCCCATCATATCACCAAAAATATTTCCACACAGCATGCTGTCGGAATTGTTGAAGCTGACAGCCGTCATGTTCGGCCATGAGGTCGGGTCGTCCACATCTTTTCCGAAGAACGAAAAGTATGTGTGACTGGCTGCATAATCTACTTTTAAAAAATCCTTTAAGTCGATGGAAGTATTGATGGCGTTTAAATTAGTGCCAAAGCCATTAAGCTGAGTTAGTGTGTCAACAAAATACGCGGGAATCCACATATGTTTGTTACTATCGCCTTCAGCCCAGGTTTGATTGTTATAGTGAATCCACTTTACATCGCCATCCCAGCCGAGCTGCCACTTATAAACATAAGCATTGAAATATGCGCCTGTAATTGCAATTCCTGGGGGCAAGGCTGAAATATTGAATTTCATAAATGCATTTTTTCCCTGTCCTCCCCCGTATGTTTCCACATATAAGTCTTGTGATGCATAAAGGTTCACCGAATGCTGTGCATTTGAGGTCAGGCAAATACAAATAAGGCCGAAAATCAGCAATAGTTTTTTCATAGAATTTTGGTTTTAGTATCTTTGGTAAGACGATATAATGTTTTAGAGGTTGCCCTTCATTCTGAAACCAACATGAATACTGAAAAGCAGAATACAAACATATTTAGAAACATTGATATAAAATTCCTTTTCATGAATAAATCACATTCCCTAAAATTCTTTTTTACAATCCTTTTTTTTACAATACCGATTGTTTTGTTTTCACAAAATCTGTTTCTGAACCCGGGGTTTGAATCCGGTGGAACCGGCTGGATTTTCACACCTTCCAATGTTACCTTATCCACCGAACATCACGGAGGAAGTGTCAGCGCGCTGATGAATCCCACTGGAACAGACACAGCTTTACTTGCTCAATGCATCGGTGGTTTGCATTCAGGTAAAACGTATGTGTTTGATTACTGGGTGAAGGCCGACAGCGTTCGTTATTACATGCTGCCCTTTGTTCGTTTTGCCTGCGATACCGGCAATGTGTATGACAGTTATTTTTGCCCGAATGGAAATGTTCCGCAATGGCAAAGAGTTTCATCACGTATTCTCATTCCGCCCGGAGCCGACAGTGTAATCTTTTTCTTTGCTCTATTTCAAAAAGGGAAAGTGTGGCTGGATGATTTTTCTCTGGTGGAACTTACAGATACAACGTATCATTCATTCTCTGTCAATCTTCAGCAAACCACAACACCCTTTACAGATGTTTTCAACTGCAACGGCATTGGCCCGGGAAATCCAGCACAGACCAATAACCATATTCAGAAATTTCAGGATATGGGAATGAATTATGTGCGCACGCATGACTTTGCCATTGCCTTTGATTATCATATCATATTTCCTGATACTTCTAAAAGTGCTTTCGATTCCACCGCATATAATTTTCATACAACGGACAGTTGCATTTATGACATTCTGAATGCAGGGGGTAAAGTATATTTCCGTTTCGGTGAAAGTTATGAGCTAAATCACGATCATGCGTATCCACCCGCCAATCCTGAGAAATTCGCAGATGTATGTGTGCAGATTATTAAACATTATAACGATGGATGGAACAGTGGTTTTCATTACAACCTCGATTATTTTGAAATCTGGAACGAACCCGATATCAAAGATTTCTGGAGCGGAACTGTGCAGGATTACATTCGCATGTACAAAGCTGCAGCTACAAAAATTAAACAATACAACAACACATTAAACGTTGGAGGACCTACTGTTTCCAATGTGTTCAATGAAACGTTCACTAATGTTTTTCTTGATTCGATTGTAAGTGCAAGTATACCTCTTGATTTTTTTGCATACCATTTATACTATCTTCCTAATCCGTATTATTTTAAAATCGTTAATGATTACGCCCGTGCAAAGCTTGATTCACGGGGTTTGCAGAATGTGAAGCTCGTTAATTCGGAATGGAACCCCTATCTTTTCAGTTTCGACACTTACAACGAATGGGGAATGGATGATGCCATGAATGCGGCTTCCACAGCTTCTGCACTTATCTACCTGCAGCAAACTTCCTTCGATAAAATTTTCAGGTATGCGCTTGACAACTGGTGGTTCGGACTGGTTGACTGGCAGGATAACTGGCGACATTCAGGACTTGTTTTCAAGGCTTTTCAAGAACTTACAAACAACGCCACACAATTACAAACCAATGGGAGTGATACCCTGGGAACAGCTATTGTTGCTTCCATACAACCAGGCGGAATAAATAGTGATATTATTGTTTCTGACAATTCTTCCTCTTCACATGGATACAACCTTACATTAGCTGGTATTAGCATGATGGCTGTTGTGTTGGTTGATATTTTCAGAATTGATTCTACGCACTTCTATGATCAGATCGGGAGTACAATGTTTTATACTTCTCCCATTAAACAAAACGTTCGAGCACCCTTTTGCGATCACATTAAAATTACAATTGTACAAGGAACCCGTTCACAAAGTGAAGATCATTCTCTTGTTTTATATCCGAATCCTGCAACTGACAAGCTATTCATCACATCAGAAAAACAATCAATGCATCAAATAGAAATTGTTGATTTGTGCGGAAGTGTAAAGTTGAAAACAGAAATTAATTCTATGAATGCATCGCTGGATGTTTCTTCTCTTCCTGCCGGGTTTTATCTGGCAAGAGTTACAGATGAAACGGGAAATTTGAGTCAGATGAAAATTACTTTAGTTAAGTAGTATTTATAAAAAATTTAATTTACAATATTTCCTTTTTTATCAATCATAAACGTCCCGCCATTCTTCTCCACTTCTGCTTTTCCTCCGCTGAAGTCGTAGGCCTTGTCGTATACAAATTGTACAACTGTTACTCCGGTACGATTGATAAATCCCCACTTTCCGCCTTTCTTGGCAGCAGCCAGTCCTTCGGAATAAGGATTAATTTCTTCGTAGGCAAGCACAATCACTTCCTTGCCCAGCTTATTGATAGCGCCCCACAAACCCACATCCGGCGAGCCTGATTTCTTCAGCGTTCCGTTAAATACAAACGCCATACCCGCTCCAAATTCTTCGGCAAAATCATATTTGGGTTGTATCACAAACTTACCGGTTTTATTGATGTAGCCCCACTTCGCATCTTTCTTTACAGCAGCCAGCCCTTCGCTGAACATGCCTGCATCTGCATACTGACAAGCGATAAATTCACGTCCCAATGTATCTGCATAACCCCACAATCCATTGCGCTTCACAGCTGCCAGGTTTTCATTAAAGAACCAAACAGTTTCATATAAAAAGGGAATGGTAATCTGTCCGCTTCTTTTTACAAAACCCCACTTGCCGTCTTTTTTCAAGGCACACAGGCCCTGACAGAAAAAATTCTTTGCCCCCATCATTCTGAAATCACCCACTTCATCATAATCAGGCGTAATGCAGATTGTGCCTTTGGCATCGGCCAGCCCTGACTTTCCGTTTAATGTCAACACAGAAAATCCTCCGTTCATATCTGTAATCTTATCGTACTTGCAGGGAATAATTTCTTTTCCTGTACTATCAACCATTCCCCACTTACCACCCAGTTTTACGGTTACCAGATATTCAGAAAAAGTTCCAACACCTTCGTATTTGATGGGAATCACTGCTTTTCCTTTTGCATCGGTAAAACCAAACTTACCGGCCTTCTCGGCTTTTTTTAATTGCTGTGCAAAAACACCGGTTGATAAGAGCAGGGCGAATGAAATAAAAACTGAAAATGATTTCATGGGTTTTAAATTTTAAAAGAGACATCAAATATGAGCAATGTGCATCACTTATGCAAATTTATCAATTTCTGTTTTACTTTTTTGCCACCCCGTCCGAACGGATGCTCATCCGGGCGGGTAAGTCACTAAGGCACTAAGTTTTTCTCTTCTGTGAGATCTTTGTGACTTCGTGTCTTTGTGGCAAGTTTTTTAAACATTTTTTCTATCTTTACTTCGAATACGTTATGAAAACAACTTCTCTCAGTGATTTAAAAAAAGATCTGCGCACGCTTTCTCCCGCAGAACTGACCGAGTTGTGCATGCGTATGGCCAAATACAAAAAGGAAAACAAGGAACTGCTTTCCTATCTTTTGTACGATTCTTCCGATGAACGACTCTATATCAAAGAAGTGAAAATCCTTATTGACATGGGCTTTGATGAAATCAACCACGATACTTTTTATTATGAAAAAAAGAGTCTGCGTAAAATTCTCCGAACTACCAACAAATACATCAAGTACTCGGGTTTAAAGCAAACCGAAGCGGAGCTGCTGATTTACTTCTGCGGCAAAATGAAAAAGTCGGGCATCGCTTATGAAAAGAGTGTGGCCATGAGCAACTTTTACATTCGACAAATGGGCAGAATTAAAAAAGCAGTTGATTCACTGCATGAAGATTTGCAGCATGACTTTGAAGTGGAATTGAAGAAGCTGTAATTTTATTTTACTGCTTCCCCTTTACTATTAATCCTTTTCTTTTTCCCGTTTTCTTTAACCTCCGCAATTCCCTTTTTGAAATCACCGGCATCAGAATATTTACAGGGGATGATGATCTTTCCCGTGTTGTCCATATAGCCATACTTTCCATTCTTCTTCACAACCATCAACCCTTCAGAAAAGGAGGAGTACTCTGTAAACTCAACGGTTTCTTTCGAGCTGTGTTTATGCTTGGAATAAACCCCAAGTGTAAACATACTAAAAACCATATCATCCATGCCCACGCTTTTTTCACGTTGCGATGACTTTGTATAAGCCGCGCCCAGCTGATCATACCAACCACCAACAATTTTTCCGTTCATGTTCAGCAGTGCCATTTTATTTCCTTTCTGAACAATAATCAGACTTGAATCGGAAGTGGTTCTGTAATCATTATAGTAATCGGATATTTTTCCGGCATCGATGGAATGCATTGCCCAGCCTGCAGAATCCATGATCATCACGCAGTTGTCGTTATGAATTGCATACACATAGCTGTGCCATTCTGAAACTTGCTTTTGTTTTTTTTCTTTATAGACAATGGCATATTTGCTATATAGATTGGAATCATTCATTTTTGAAATGATGTAAAATCTGCTTGTACTTTCTTCAACCCGGGTAAACTTTTTAATCGCCTTTTCACCTTTTTTGTTAATGAAATTCCAACCGGAATCGGATCTGAAAACAAGCGCCATTCCACCATAAAACGGACATACGGTATCATAACGAAGGTCTATTGACATTTTAAATTGTTCATCCAGGAAACCCCACTTTTTGTTTTTACAAACCGCAAACATTCCGTCGCTGCCTTCCTGAATGGAATCATACTCCAAATGCACAACCCAGTTTGTATCCTTATCCACAATTCCCCAGAAGCTTTGCATTCGGGCAGGGGCATAGCCATCCTTATATTTTCCAACATAATCGGGCGGTGGATCCGGCAGTGAACATCCTGTTACAAATAAAATAAAAGCAGCGATGAATAAAAAGAAAGTGTTCTTCATGGACAGGGATTTTGTACAAAGATAGACCACTAAATTAAAAAAATCTTAGTTGCTTGATTTTTATTAACACATAGACACATAGAAAATACACACATAGGTACATACAATCTTTTAAATTTTTATGAGTCTATGATTCTGTGTTAAAAAAATTAAATCCTTGTAAGAAATATTTTTTAGGTTTCCAGCAAAGCGCGTATTACCACCGAAGCACAAACACTTCCAAATACAGGTGGCATATAAGAAATCGTACCTATCATCGATTTTTTATTCTTTTCATCCTCACAATGCACAACGGCACTTTTCTGATGTGGTTCGGTAGAAAACACGCAGGTGATTCCATGTGTAACGCCCAGACGACGCAGGCGTTTACGTAAATCGAACGCAAGTGTGCAGGTATGTGTTTCAGAAATATCAGCTGTTTTAATTTGCAACGGATCGAAGCGTGCGCCCGAACCCATAGAGGATACAACTTGTAAATCCAGTCGCACGGCATGAAACAACAAATATATTTTTGGAGAAAGGGTATCAATGGCATCCACTACATAATCATATTTTGCAGCAGAAAGCACATCTATCATCGGCTGGTCTTTCAGATATTCTGCATGAACATGTAGTTTTAAATCAGGATTTATATCCAGCAAACGTGCAGCCATTTCTTCTGCTTTCTTTTTTCCATCTGTGCTGCAAAGTGCGCCTATCTGCCTGTTGCGGTTGGATGCATGATAAGAATCACCATCAACAATCGTCAACGTTCCAATACCGGCACGACATAACAATTCAGCTGCCATGCCGCCAACACCGCCCAGTCCGAAGACTGCCACATGTGCACGGGATAATTTTTCAATTCCCTCGTCACCGACGAGCATGCGTGTTCGCTCTTTCCAGTCGGCTTCCATTAATACAAATTGAAAAAGTTTTTACGCAACTGTTCCGCAAGAGAAGCTACGCTGATACCGCGAATCTTGGCAAGCTCTTCATACAGTTCTTCAATGTTCCCGTTCCACTCATCGGTTTCTAGAAAGATACGATCAAACGGAACTACCGCAGCCGCAGCACGTATTTTTTCATTTTCCTCAAACAAAATCTGTCTTCCGAATGATATGCTGCAACCGGCACGTACCAATTGAACGGCGGCCGTTTTACTTCCTGAATAGCCATGAATCACCCAGGGTCTTTTCGGATTCATCTTCTTCCGGATTTCAATAATTTCCTGAAAGGCGCGCACACAATGTATGATCACTGGCAAATGCGCATTCTCGGCAAATTCAAGCTGCATGCGGAATACCTCAATCTGTCTTTCCAGCGGAATTTTTCTCGATTTATCAATTCCCACTTCTCCCAATCCGTGCATCACAATTTTTAAAGATAGTTCACGCAGGGCTTTCATCTCTTTCTCCATGTCGGCTTTGGCGCTGTTCCAGGGATGCACACCCCAGGAGAAAAAAACATTTTCTGTATTTTTTTTCAGAAGCTCGGGCGCAGGCAGATTGAGTAATGCAACGACGGTCTCGGGCTGCACAGGATTGTGTGTGTGAATATCGATGAGGGGATACGGACTTTTCACTTCTACTTAATCTTTTCTAATGCAGTATTTATTCTTCTCAAAACATTTTCTTTTCCCACGATTTCCATCAGCTGGCAAAGATCAGGACCCGCGGTTGTGCCGACCATGGCAATACGCAACGGAATCATTACACCGCCCATGGAAATATTTTTATCTGTACAAAATTTCTCAATGATATTATGAAGTTGCACTGCAGAAAAATCATTCTCAGCGGAAAGCAGATCAGAGGCCTCTTTCAGCAGTGCGTTCGATTCGGGCTTCCATTTTTTCTGAAGTGCTGTTGCATCATATTCTTCGGGATCCACAAAGAAAATTTTGCTCTGTTCCCAGAAATCTCCGGCGAAAACCATTCGTTCCGTAACCATCTCACAAGCCTTTTCAACAAGGGATTCAGAAGCATCTACTCCTTTTTGTTTTAACTGTAAAATACATTGTGCAACTAAAATTTCTTTGGGTTTCTGACGCAAATAATGTTGGTTAAACCATTTCGCTTTATCGAGATCGAACTTCGCTCCTGCTTTGCTGATGTGCTCCAGCGAGAATTGTTTGATGAGTTCTTCCATCGAAAGAAATTCCTGTTCCGTTCCGGGGTTCCATCCCAGCAAGGCAAGCATGTTGATCACACCTTCGGGCTCATAGCCGCTTTCGCGATAACCGGAAGAGACTTCTCCGCTTTTGGGATCTTTCCATTCCAGCGGAAACACAGGGAAGCCAAGACGATCGCCATCGCGTTTGCTCAGCTTTCCGTTTCCGTCGGGTTTTAATAATAAGGGTAAATGCGCAAAGGCGGGCATCTGTTCTTCCCAGCCCAGGCAGCGATATAACAATACATGCAGGGGAGCTGAAGGCAGCCATTCTTCACCACGAATCACATGCGTGATCTTCATTAAATAATCATCCACGACATTGGCGAGATGATAGGTGGGCATGCCGTCGGACTTGAATAAAACTTTATCATCCAGGGTCGCGGTATCCACTTCCACGCGGCCACGGATCAGATCGTTGACAACAATTTTTTCGTTTTCGGGAATTTTCATGCGCACCACATAATGCATTCCTGATGCGATCATCTGTTTGCATTCATCCTGCGGAACCGTAAGCGAATTGCGGAGTTTATTGCGGTTGGCGATGCCGTATAAAAAAGTTTCTTTGCGTGATTCACATTCTTTGCGGATGGCATCCAGTTCTTCGGGTGTATCAAAGGCATAATATGCAAAGCCTTTTTCAACCAGCGTTTCTGCATACTTACCATACAGTTCTTTTCGTTCCGACTGGCGATACGGAGCATGTGGGCCGCCCACGTGAACGCCTTCATCAAACGTGATTCCGAGCCAGGAAAGTGAATCGATGATGTATTGTTCGGCACCGGGCACAAAGCGCGTTTGGTCGGTATCTTCAATACGGAGGATGTTGACCCCGCCATGATGTTTTGCAAATAAATAATTATACAATGCCGTACGCACACCGCCTATATGCAGCGGTCCGGTAGGGCTTGGGGCAAATCGTACTCTTACACTCATTCTGTCTGTTTTTGCAAAGATAAAAAAATCATCCGTGTAGCAGTGACAGAAACAGGAGCAGTGGCAGGAGCAGTGGCAGTCAACTGCAGCAGATCATCTAAGTATTCGCCCAATTGTACATTTTTTTAATGTGCTGATACTCACAAATTGTTTAGTTACTATTGAGTTCGTGAACTCAGATGCCTAGGCATCTTCGGTTGAGGCTCAACCCTTCGGGTCTCGGTTACTAATTTGTACGAACTTACGAAGTACGAAAAATAAAGTGGTTTTGTTACTCGCTCCCACAACCGCAACACAAGCCCGCTGGTACTCACCCTATTTATTGTTTTCATAAGTGTTCGTTAGCTCAGGTGCTTTGCACCTTCGGTTGCTCTCAGCCTGCGGCTTCGGGTGCCACAAAAACACCAAAACACGAAAGAGCACAAAAAAAGTTGCGGAGCAGTCACTCATGGAAATACGTAAGTGACGGAAGACTTTTGTTGGTATAAGGACTAACACTCGTGGTGTATGCGTTCTGCATGGTTGCATACGAATGCTGTGCGTTTGGGTACGCTCGCTGCGCGTATGGGTATGGGTTCTGCACGGTTGCATAAGGGTACTGCGTGATTGGGTACGCTCGCTGCACGATTGGGTAAGGGTTCTGCGCGGTTGCATACGGATGCTGCACGATTGGGTACGCTCGCTGCGCGTTTGGGTAAGGGTTCTGCACGATTGCATATGAATGCTGCGCGATTGCATATGAGTTCTGCGCGATTGGGTATGGGTTACGATATGTACATAACGGCACTTAATTTTGCAAGTGCTGGTATTAGGGTCTTGCAGATTAATCGATTTATGTTGCATGTGTT
>JAZDMK010000011.1:0-7962 GCA_043800975.1 Bacteroidota bacterium
TATGGCACATGCGCCGACAGGCGTGGGGTGGCTTATTCCGGCTTGCGGGTTTACCAGAACCTCAGATGCGGATAAGTTCACTTCCACGCTTTTTTAAACAAAAAAATGGATTACA
This sequence comes from Bacteroidota bacterium, assembly GCA_043800975.1. Classification (GTDB taxonomy): domain Bacteria; phylum Bacteroidota; class Bacteroidia; order Bacteroidales; family JAHJDW01; genus JAZDMK01. Next base: position 116 of record JAZDMK010000011.1, read on the forward strand.
CCTTTCTGCTTATTTACAACATTGAAGAAAAAGAAACACGCGAACGGTTTGAAATGGAGATTTGCATGGTTGTTCAAGATTTTATAATGAACAGCGAAGAAGGAAGCCATTACTGGACTTTCAACAGCATGCTGAACAAGGAAAAACTAATCGATTTTCTTACATTCATTTGCTTTAATATTAAAGGGAAAAATGATCGGGTAGTTCTGTATGCGATGGGGCTTGATGAGGATGATAAAACTTTGATTGTAGGAGACCGGAAAATGGAAGACTGGTTAGAACAGGCATTAATAGACACTTATCCGGCCAGAAAATTTCTGAGAATGGTACGAAAAGTAATGGAAGATGCAAAAGGTTACAGGTGAATTAGGGATAAATTTTTTAACACATAGGAGCATAGAAATGCATAGGCACATAGAAAAAGCTCGAAGCACGAAGTCAGAAGTCAGAAGAAAATACAGCATGCAGTGGCTGGTACTTTTCGGTTTTTCCTGCCACAAAGACACCAAGGCACCAAGTTTCACTAAAGAATGAAAAAAAGTTTAAAAAATGCGGAACCTTTCAAGTTTTCGGGGCATTAATATGAAAATGAAAAGCTATGCTATTAAAAAGACATCGAAATATGAAAGTAGTTACTAGTTACAGGTTACAAGTGACGGGAGAAATTTAAAGGCAAAAGGCATAAGGCAAAAGTGGCAGTGGCAGTAGCAGACACAACGAAGTGCGAAAATAGTTACAGGTGACGAGTTACAGTTGACGGGTTTTGATGACAAAAAAAAAACAGAAGAAAATAACAAACTAATACTAACTTTAAAACCAAAAACATGAGAAAAAGAAAACCACCTTTTAAAACCAGACCGGTTTGGCTGGCTGTTTTAATATTTGCTATGCTTCTTGTATCAGGAAGTACCGCATTTGGACAGGACAGTTGTCAGACTGCAGTGAGTGCTGATGTAAGCAGCACCTGCCGGGAGCAATTTGTACTTTATCATGAAGGCCGGACAGAATATTGGTTCAGCTTTGTGGCCAACGACACAAGCATGAATGTTCAGGCTGAAATAATGGGCATGCCCATTGGCATGAACACTTTTTTGCTTCAGTTATATGGAGGCCCCGACTGTAACAATCTGACTTTGCTGGGGAGTTCAACAGGACTGCCGAATGTAACGCTGACACAGGGAGGCCTTGTATTGGGAAACACCTATTATGCAAAACTTTCTTATTACAATCCGGCTGAACTGCCTGAATTCTGGATTTGTGTGGTGGGGGGGAGTATAAATGGCGCGCTTAATTTCACAACTGATGCTGACAGTGTTCAATCGTGGGAAAGCATTGGAATTACAAACACATCATCGGGGTTTAATAATGGGCAAAAATATTTGTGGGATTTTAACGGGTCGCTACTCTATGACAGTATTAAAGGATGGGGTACTTCTATGATAACAGAAAGTACGTGGGAAACGCTCAGGCTTTATGCCCGTGATGCCGGAAGTGTTACTATTACATTATTTGCCATTGACAGCAGCGGGAACACACTTCCTTTACAGCCATTCTCAAAAATGATAGTTTTTTCATCGACCACATTCTTATGTAATACTGCATGCCATGAGGCCATATTCGACACTTGCGAGAATTATGTATGCAATTACAGTTTTGAATTCTCGACAGAATGTGTGAAACACATTAATATGATTGAAATAGCCGAGCCATGGTGCAAGCTGAACGGAACACCTGAATACTTTAATTCAAATTTTTGCCCAATAGGCACAGTGCTTTGGGTGGGTGTGCCCCAAAATATTGCCGGGTTTCAATATGCGCATACCGGGCAGGCATACGCAGGATTGTTTCTGTATATAAATAATGATCCTAATGAACCTGATGAACTGCAGCGGGAATATATGGGCTCGCCATTAAAAGGAAGCTTGATACCCGGGGAGCGGTATAAGGTTGAATTGTATGCAAACAGATCAAACAAATCGCGCTATGCTACAAACGGGCTTCATGCTTATTTCTCGAATGGTGTTCCCAGCCAACCGGCTCCACATGGACAGATAAATCCTGTATTACCGAATGTTCTGGTTGGGCTTAGCAGTTCAATAATTTATGATACAATAAACTGGACACATTGTTCAAACATTTTTATTCCGACTACTGCTAATTTAAACTGGATCACGATCGGGAATTTTAAAACGAATGGGAGTTTTTCACTGTATCATGATAATAGCATGACTTACGGATCGGACGTAGCATACTATTTAATTGACGATGTAGTTGTAAAGCCCATGCCGCCGGACGTACATATTGTTGCGGATAATGATACTATATGTAAAAATAGTGCTGTAGAACTTTGTGTTGTGGGAACAGGTGCAGGATCATACTTATGGAGTACGGGCGACACATCTCATTGCATTGTTGTTTATCCGGTGCAAACCACAATATATACTGTGACTGTGGTAAATCATACGCATTGCGATACTGTTGTGCTTTCGGATACGATATACGTATTGCCTTCAAGCCCGCTACCCATTATAAGCGGGTCGATGAATACGTGCCACCCGACAGTACAATGCACAATAGAAAACTATAATCCATTGTTTATTTATAGCTGGACAACAACATTGCCTAATTTTACAAATGTTATTACCAGCAATGCATTTACTGCAATACTAACACTTCAAACACCAAGTGCCGGAGATACAATATGGATAATGCAGACCGATACTAACGGCTGTAACATAATTGCAAGTTTCTATGTTTTCCCATGTTGCAGGGCAACCTTAGATCAGGTGGAATGGAACGATACACTGGCATCGGAGGTAATTGCCAATCTGGGAATCAATAATTTTAGCGGAAATGCAGTGATAAACGGAACGCTGACTATAGATCAGGATTTTGGATGGTATAACAGTGTTATTAAAATGGGACCGAATGCAAAAGTAATTGTGGAGCCCGGGCGAATGCTTTCGGTTGATAAAACTACGATAGATGCCGGATGCGATTATATGTGGGACGGAATTTATGTAATGGGAAACACAGCCTATTTCAGAACATCGGATTCAACCATGATTAAAGATGCTGAAAATGCAGTGGTATCAGTAAACGGCGGTAGTTTTTATCTGCGATCGACCTGGTTTACCCGAAACTATACTTCTGTAAAAGTGTTGCCTTATCAAGGAACAGTGAGCGGGGTAATAAGACAAACATCGTTTTGGAGTCAGGATAATAATGCAGGAAGTTCATTATCGCTGATAGCACCCCGAAGCGGACAAAGACCTTATGCGGGAATTGATGTTACCGGAAGTACCTACGCATTTTTGCCAAGAACCCGTTTATTTGTTGGTGATACCATCAATGCAAACGGGAGGAATTATTTTGCGAAATTGCAAAATGGTATTGTGAACGATAATGCGGATGTGTATGTGTATAATAATACATTTGACAGCCTCGGGTACATCAGCTTTGGGAGCAATTACGGGGCGGCTATTAATTCGAAAAGCCAGAAGGTGAACCCGGGAAAACTGACGGTTGGAAACCTAAACACAGGCACTATACACCGTTCGAATCTGTTTGTGGATTGCATACTGGGTGTGTACAGCAACCGGTTTCAGCCGCTGACAGTGGAATACGATACATTTAAAGTATCGAAAATACTGTGGCAGTTTATTTCAGTTTATTCGGAATATGCTTATGCGGCAAGGGTGAACATAAATAACAATAAAATAAGCAAGGCTGCAATTGGAATCAGAGTATTGCGCCTGAACGCGGGCAGCCGGGTAACTATGTACAACAATGTGCTGGATACGCTAACTGTTTCGGGTATTATGGTGCAAAATGTGGTTCCTTCTACTTTCAGCGCCATTGCGATACGCTACAACCAGATAAGGAAAGCGGTGAACGGAATTATCACGACGAACCTTACCGGAAAGAAGTTTGTGCCGGTTCTGATTACCGACAACACTGTGAAGTATGCCAACCCTTCGTTCAGTTCGCTGAATTACGGGATACGGGTGCAGAACTGCCCGTGGACAAAGCTGGAGGAAAACACGGTGATACAGCTTACACCTGTGGTTCCGGTGACGACGGCAGCGAATGCCATTAAATTGACGGGGATAGGAGTGGAATTGAGCCCTAATGCTTATCTTTGTAAAAACACAACAAACAATATGGGTTGCGGCCTGCGATTTTATGGAACGATGCCGGGGAGCACAGTGCGTGTGAACAGCATGACGGACGATTATTACGGCATACGGCTCGATACAGCATATCTGGGAAATCAATATACACCCGGGAGCACACCTGTGGCATACGGAAATAAGTTTTACGGAACAATGAATATGAGAATACAAGGTACATGGACGCCGTTTAAATGGTATTATAATGTTACTCCAAATTCTTTAAGCCTTATTCCAATATATATAGCTGTTGCACCTCCACTTTTAACAAACTTTATTTCTACAACAGCATACTATACTGATTGTCCTACAACCACTTTGCTTGCATTGAATGAAACTGTAGTATCAATTGCTAATGATGCTATAGATTATGTGGAAGCGCCCAATGAGAATAAAAAGCTGGACAAGAAGTTTGCTTACCGCGAATTGAAGGACGACCCAGCCATGCTACAGGATTTAACAGCAAGCAACCCGGAAGTATTCTCGTTCTACAACGAACAGGATAATGATAATAACGGAAAGTTTGAAAAGCTGCATGATAAGGTGGATAGCGATGAATGGGAAGATGCAAAGGAGATGAACAGACTGATTAATCCGGGTCATAAACATGATGAGAATATGAAGGACGTTTATGAGATTTATTTCAACACGTGGATGCAGGGGAGACATGAATTTACCGAAGCAGAATATCAAACATTATTTGATATTGCTATGCAGAGACCGATACTTGGAGGGACCGGGGTGTATAGTGCAAGGGTTATGTTGGGCATTGAAGGTAGCGGAATGGAAAGTTTAAAAATCATACCCCAAGATCAACAGAATGAGGAAGTGCAAGAAGAATATATTTCGCATTTGTTTCCCAATCCTGCAAATGAAACTGCTACGCTTAATTATTCAATTCCGGAAGGCAGTAAAGCTGTATTATGCATTTACACTATAACAGGGCAAATAATCAGAAGAATTGATTTGGAAAGTGAAAGCACATCGGTTTCAGTTGATTTAAAAGAACTGAAAAGTGGTGTTTATTTGTATTATGTAGAAATGAATAATAGAAAACTAATAAATGATAAATTAATTTTAATCAAATAAAAAATCAGGGAAGCCGGATCGTTTCCGGCTTCCCGATATTTATGAAAAGAATTATTACAATAATATTATTGTTAGTCGGAACAAATTGTTTTTGTCAGATCAATCTGGTTCCAAACTGGAGTTTTGAAGATACAGTGGGTTGCCCCAAAGTTACATTAGTAACATTTTTTTCATATACACCACCGTGGTTTTGTCCAACAATGGGAACCCCTGATATTTATAATGCCTGTGACGACACTTCATTTACTCCAAATGTTGGTGTTCCCTATAATTCTGGGGGTTTTCAATATGCAAAAACAGGTGTTGGATATGCAGGGTTGTTTTGTTACCAAGGAGGAGGTGAAGCAAGAGAATATTTATCAATAAAATTGACAGATACTCTAAAAGCAAGTAAAAAATACTGTATAGGATTTTACACTTCTTTAGCAAATATTTCACACTGGGGTATTAATCAAATGGGAGTTTATGTTTCAAAAGACAGTTTCTACTTAAGTACATACTATAATATTCCGTATATACCTCAAATTAATTACAATAGTGGCTTTCTAACTGACACTACAAACTGGATGGAAGTGAGTGGAGAATATGTAGCAACTGGAGGAGAGAAATTTATTACTATTGGGAATTTCAAGGATGACTCTAATACAGATACCATTTTAATTGACATAAACAATCCAGAGTATCCATATTATTATATTGATGATGTATTTGTTTACGACTGCACTGACACCATCATGCCAGAGGATACAAATTCATTATCTCTTGTGAATGCCTTTACACCGAACGGGGATGGGAAGAATGATGTTTGGCATGTTCGTGTAAAAAACATTCAAAAACTGAAAGCAAAGATTATTAATCGCTGGGGTCAAGAACTATATTATTGGGAAGATTTGAATGCGGGATGGGATGGCACATACAATGGCAATGATGTTTCTGCCGGAGTGTATTATTATATTGTTGAGGTTACATTCAGTGATGGAGAGATACGGAATAAAGCGGGGAGCATTCAATTAATCCGGTGACCTTATTCCAAAACAACTTTCCGACAAATATTTGATCCCGATCTGGTTAATAACTGCATTAAGTATACTCCCTTACAATAATTACTCAGGTTAACGGTTTTCTTCTCGTTATTAAAGTCTATTCTTTCACTATGTAATAATTCACCAAAGCAGTTGTAGATCCTGATTTCATTTACCTCGTTTACTGAATAATCAATAGTGATGAAACCTGTTGTCGGGTTTGGATATATTGAAATTTGAGAATAAGGATTGTATTCCGGCACATTGCTCATAAAACAAAAAATACTGTCATTGGGAATGTAGTCTGAAATTATCATGCTTAATGATGATAATGCAAACCCGCTTGAAATTATCCCTCCATTTCCAGATGACAAGGTAATACCTGACTCTGAAATACTGGAAGGGATATCATTACACAGGCCTATTGTTCCATCATTAGCTGCTTTTAACAGGTAAGATTGGAATGTGCTAAAATCGTACAGGTAGGCGGATGCAACAAACCCACCATCAGCAGTTGGTGAAATATTAATAATTTGTTCGTCAACGAGTGTACCTATATTTTTTACCCAGATAATTGATCCACCGTAGTCAATTTTAATAAGCATAAGATCATTTCCTGTAATATTGTTATCCTGGTAACCACCTATAATATACCCGCCGGAAATTTCTGCCAAACTTTTTCCCTCTTCGTTGAATGAACTTCTATATGTTTTAGCCCATTGAAGTATACCCTGACCATTTACATTAATTAGTATGACGTCCTTATCACCACTTCCATTGGATTGAGTTGTGCCACATAATAGATAACTACCGACTGAAGTTTGAATTACTGAATTACCATAATCATTTTCCAAACCGCCATAAGTTCTTGTCCAAATAGTGTCTCCTGATGAATTAAGTTTTATTAAATATACATCCAGGTTTCCTGCCCCAAACGAAGTATTCCCGCACACAATAAACCCGTTATCATTTGTCTGCTGAATACTGTAACCATTGTCATTTTCATTTGTTTTTCCAATAAACTTCTGCCATTGAACAAAACCTGACGTATTTATTTTTGTAACCAGAAGATCATTGTTTGTACAAGTACTGTCACATCTTCTGCTGCCAGTTATGGCATACCCCCCGTCATTGCACAATGTCAAATCAAAAAAAAGCTCTCCGCCCAAACAATATTTGCGTGTCCAAACCGTATCACCAGTATTCGTTAATTTGATTAGTATACTGGACTCAGGGTTTGAAAGTGTATATCCACCTGTAATATATCCGCCATCTGATGTTTGCTTGATGAAGTTAAACCTTGAATAAGAATTACTATTATATGTTTTTGACCAAAGAAATTCTCCATTTGAATCAGTTTTTACAACCCAGGATAACGGATCAGATACAACGAATCCGTCAATATTACCACATAATATATAACCGCCGTCAGTAGTTTGAGAAACATCACACAGAACGGTTTCTTGTTCATATAGCTCACCATAAATGAGTTTCTGAAAAGAAATATTTTGTGAACTAGAATAATTGAAGAAGACCCAAATATAAAGTACAAGAACAATAATTT
>JAZDMK010000013.1:0-11076 GCA_043800975.1 Bacteroidota bacterium
GTCGATTTTCTTAGCGCGTTTGCCCTGAATCTTACGATTGATGGTTCGCGCATCGTTGACCAGCTGCTCGGAAGCTTCGGTTGAATCGAGTGCATTGAGAATTCGTGTTGTAAACGAACGAATGTTTGCGAAAGCAATTTCACGTTCATTGGTAGCGGAGAAGAAAGCATTTGCAGCGTTCTTAACGCTAAGTAGTGCCGAACGGGCGGCGGTGAGGAGAGCATTTAATGAGACGACCTTCAGGGCGTTCCTGACGGGATTGTAAATAATACCCAATGCAAGAACAAAAGCGATGAGGTCCTCGAGGTTGGCGACGTTTTTGGCGTTACCGGTTTCAGAGTAAGATTTCATAGCTATTGGTTTTACAACTTCGGCCAAAGGGACGAATGGGTATAAGTTTACTTACATAGGCAGTTAATTTTATACTATAACGTAAAGAGTGGTGGCTATAGTATGAGAGGGATATAAGGGAATTTACTTATTTTTTAAAGTGGTGACGAGTTACGGGATACAAGTGACCAAAATTATTTATTGAAAGGTAATTTCTTATTCAGGGAAATCAAACCTCCGGCGTCAGATTAAACAACTCCGGATACTTCGCAGTTTTATCTCTGTAAAAATCTCCAAGCGTTTTCAGGTCCTTATCGTAATTGCCGGTGGGATGGAACTAAATAGAGATATCAGAATTGAGAATTTTTAAACAGAATCTGAAATGGTAAAGTTTATTTTAGTTTTTTTCAATCGGATTCATTATCTTTGGGGCAACGCATGAAAAATAATTTTATAATATTTCTTTTCGTTATGGCACTTGCTTCCTGCAACAGGCATGTTGAAGATGCAATTTTTAATGACTATAGTGATGTAGAGAAAGAGATCAGAGATACTGCTCACATTAATTTTTTTTATGACACTAGTACTCATTTTTCAATAAAAAACTATGAGCCGGAGGAACTCGCTGAGATAAATAAGGATGCTGAGAAATTTAAAATGAACAAAGTTTATCAGTGTATAGTTTTATCCTATTTGTCTGACAGTGCAAAGGAGGAAAGTATTAAAGTGTCAACATATGATCGTAATGGGAACCTTCTTGCCGAGGAATCGAATTCTAAAGGTAAACTGAACTATAGAGAAACCTATTCTTATAATGAAAATAATCGCATAACCTGTGAGATATACACTCGGTTTGATAAGGAGACGAAAACTGATACGACCTATTATTTCTGGGACAGTAACAATAATATTTTATGTAAGAAGGAATTGACTTGGAAGCCATATCGGTGGAGAAATGAAAACTATACATATAGTAAAAACGGAATAGTTACAATGCATAATCAAATGGATTCTACGAATTTCATTTTCTATAAAAGATTAATTAATGAAAAAGGAGTTGAATTAGAATCATTTTATCATTACTGTTTTAAAGGAGAAGGAAAGAGTCACAAATGGATTGCTTTTAATAATGAAGGGAAGATATTTCTTGAGATGAATGAAGGAATTGGTTTTTTCCCTTGCTCATCGAAAACTGTTTATTATTACGATAAATCAGGGAAAATACAAAGAAGTGAATTTGCAAGTAATTGTAATTTACCTGAAACAAATTATTATGATGAAAATGGAAATTTGTTAAAATTCATTAGATTCCACGACTGGGAAGGAAAGAAAACAAATGACATTGAAATCATGTATGAATATTTCTATGATAAAAATGGGCTTTTGACTGAAGAGAAAGAATTTAATAATTATAATTTAATGTACAAGTCGGATTCTTTAAAGCTGACGAGCAAGAGTTTGATTAAATACAAATATTTCCCCAATTAAATTTGAGTATAGCTTAATCCACCTTAATGTTAGGCTCCGGCGTCAAATTAAACAACTCCGGATACTTCGCCGTTTTATCTCTATAAAAATCTTCCAGTGTTTTCAGGTCCTTATCATAATCGCCGGTGGGGTGGAACCAGAAGGAGACTGCCGTTTCTTTCTTTTTATAATCGATGTAACCCACAAGGATAGGCACATTCGCGCCGGTGGCAATGTGATGAAAACCTTTTTTCCAGTGCTTGACCCGCTTGCGTGTTCCTTCAGGAGTGATAAGCAGTGCAAACTTTTTTCGTTTTTCAAACTGTGCAATGACATCCTGAATGGTAGAGTTTCCGGGGCTTCTGTCTACAGCTACGCCGCCCATCCATCGGATGATAAAACCAAAAGGCGGTTTGAACCATTCTTTTTTAATGAGGAAATAAGTAGGGATTCCCGCTTTCCACAGACTTAACCGGCCCCATATAAAATCCCAGCTGGAGGTATGAGGTGCCGAGATAATCACGAACTTCTGATAATCGAGCGTGACGTTGCAGATATACTTCCAACGGAAAAGCCAGAGGATGAAAGAAGCAAATAATTTCATGGAGCAAAGGTAGAAAGATTTTTAATTTTCGATTTTCAATTTTCGATTGAAGTCCCGGTTATAAAACTTTGCGTTCTTTGCGTCTCTGCGTGAAACAAATAGTTTAAAGTATCACACCTGAGCACTGTGATAAACTTTGGTGGTTAAAGAAAATGCAAGATGTGATAGCAGCTCATTATCGCCCCAACTCACCAATTTCCAAATTCCCCAATTCTCCAATCGACCAAATCACTAATTCTCCAATTGACCAATTCCCCAATCGACCAATTATTTCGCATCAAAATGCAGTGGCAGATAAAAGCGGACGGGAACTTTCTTTCCGCGAAGACAGCCGGGTTTCCACAGGGGTGCCATGCGCAATGCCTGCTCCACTTCTTTATCCAGCTGGGTTGGAATATTGTCATATCGCCAGTCGTAGATGCAGGGGTTGCGGACCCTTCCTGTTGTATCCACAATAAAAGTGCTGCTTAAGAATGTATGTTGCGTTTGAGCAGAAGTCAATTCCGGGAAGGAAATATTTTTGAAAATAAAACGAAGAAGCGAATCCTGTCCGCCAGGGAATACAGGCATTTGATCGACCTGAATAAAAACATAGGATCCTTCAAAAATATCGGGATAGGAGCTGCATTTATCCTGTGCGTTGATTTGCGTATTTAACCCGAAGGATACAAAGAAAAATATGAAGAGTAGTTTCTGCATAAAGGTTTCTCAAAAATACAAAATGTAGAGGATTTCCAGAATAAAACTGAAAATATTAACAGAAATGCTTTGGTTTAAAAAAAAATCTTTAGGTTTGTTTCGAGAAATGAATGCTATGCAGCAGCTAATACAAAATAAGCCCTATTTAAAGGTCACGAATTACGTGCCTGTTCCTCCTTTCTGAAAAGGAATTTTGCTGTTTCCCACAGAATTGTAAAGTGATTGTTAGATGTTATTAAATGAAATGTTATGGAAATTCCTTTTGCAGAATCGTATAAAATTAAAATGGTGGAGCCGCTGAGGCGCAGTACCCGTGAAGAACGTGAAAACTGGATTCGTGAAGCCCGTTATAATCTCTTTAACCTGAAAAGTGAACAGGTTTTTATCGACCTGCTTACCGATTCGGGTACCGGTGCTATGAGCGACCGGCAGTGGGCCGCAATGATGATCGGCGATGAAAGTTATGCCGGAGCTTCTTCATATTACAACATGAAGAAAGCCATAAAAGATATTCTTGGTTTTGAGTTTTTTCTTCCCACCCATCAGGGTCGTGCTGCTGAGAATGTGTTGTTTAGTGCCATGGTGAAAGAAGGGGATGTGGTTCCCGGTAATTCGCATTTTGATACAACCAAAGGACATATTGAATTCCGTAAAGCACATGCCATTGATTGCACTGTTGACGAGGCGTTCAATACAAGTTGCGATTTTCCTTTCAAAGGAAACCTCGATTTGCAGAAGCTGGAAGATGTGCTGAAGAAATACCCCAAAGAACAAATTCCTTTTATTCTGGTTACGGTAACCTGCAATACATCCGGCGGACAGCCAGTAAGTATTGAGAATATCAAAGGCGTTCGTGCACTGGCTGACAAATACGGCGTGCGCGTATTGTTTGATTCGGCACGCTTTGCAGAGAATGCATACTTTATTAAAAAACGCGAAAAAGGATATGCCGATAAAACGATCAAACAAATCGTAACGGAAATGTTTGCCCATGCCGATCTGATGACCATGAGCAGCAAGAAAGATGCGATTGTAAACATGGGAGGCTTTATTGGTTTTAAAGAAAAAGAACTGTTTGAAAAAGCAAGTGTTTTCAATATTGTATTTGAGGGATTCATTACCTATGGCGGAATGTCGGGTCGTGATATGAACGCACTGGCAGTGGGTTTGGATGAAGGAACTGAATTCAGTGTTCTGGAAACCCGCATCCGGCAGGTAGAATATCTGGGACATAAATTACAGGAGAATGGTATTCCTATACAATGTCCTGTTGGCGGACATGGCGTATTTATAGATGCGCGCAGGTTTCTGAAACAGGTACCCAAAGAAGAATACCAGGCACAAACCTTGGCTGTGGAATTGTACATTGAGGGCGGTGTTCGTGGAGTTGAAATTGGAGCAATTCTTGCTGACCGTGACCCCGTGACACGTGAAAACCGATATCCCGACCTTGAATTTTTACGCCTGGCCATTCCGCGCAGGGTGTATACAAACAACCATATGGATGTGGTGGCGGCTTCGCTTATCAATGTATACGATCGTCGCGATAAAATAAAACACGGGTATCGCATCATGCGTGAAGCGCCAATCATGCGTCACTTTACTGTTGAATTAGAAACTGTATAACCATGAAAAGATTCGCTCTCATACTGTTGATCATCTTTACAGCATTCATTGCCAATGCAGGTATTTCGTTTGATGATTATTTCCTGAATAAATCAATGCGTCTGGATTACATTCATACCGGAAACAAAAGCATGGAAGTATTTTCGTTTGATGAGCTTCGTGAAGAACCCTACTGGGGCGGATCTAAAGTGAACCTGATCGATATCTTTGATTACGGCAAATACAAATTTGAAGTGTATGATGCAGCTTCAAACACTTTGATATACTCACATACTTATTCCACTTTATTTGCCGAATGGCAGACAACCGAAGAAGCAAAAACCGTAACAAGATCATTGAGTGAAACGGCTGTATTTCCTTACCCGCTTAAGAAAGTAAATGTTGTTTTTTATTCAAGGGATAAGAAAAATTTATTTCAGAAAGTGTGGGAATATCCGATTGACCCGGCCAGCATTTATGTTTCTAAAGAAAAACGTTTTGTATATCCTTCTTTCGATGTTTTAAAAAACGGCGACCCTGCTGTAAAGGTTGATCTTGTTATTATACCCGATGGATATACCAAAGATGAAATGGAACTGTTTAAAAAAGATTGTGAGAAATTTTCTAAATATCTTTTTAATGCAGAACCTTTCAAAAGCAATAAAAAGAAATTTAATATTTATGGTGTTGAAGCTCCTTCGCAGGAATCGGGTCCCGATGTTCCGGGAGAAAATGTGTGGAAGAATACAATTCTGAATACAACCTTTTATGCACTGGGAACCGATCGCTACCTGATGACCTATGATGATAAAAGCGTGCGGAATATTGCAGCCAATGCACCCTACGATCAGATTTACATTCTGGTGAATTCCAACAAATATGGTGGAGGCTCTATTTATAATTACTATTCCGTTTGTGTGAACAGCAACTATGCAGAAGAATATGTTTTTCAGCATGAGTTTGGTCATGGCTTTGCCGGATTGGGTGATGAATATTATACTTCAGAAGTGGCAGTCGAAAATTTTTATCCTGTTGAGTTGGAACCCTGGGAACCCAACCTGACAACTTTAGTAAATTTTGATGCCAAGTGGAAAAGCCTGGTTGACAAACAGACTCCTGTTCCTACGCCTGCTGAGAGTCAGTACAGCAGCAAAATTGGTGTGTTTGAAGGCGGAGGTTACAATGCAAAGGGTATATATCGTCCGGCATTGGATTGCACAATGAAATCGATTATCAAGAATAAATTCTGTCGTGTATGTCAGAATTCAATTCAGAAATCAATTGACTTTTATTCGAAGTAGTTTCTGTTTATGGCTACTCACAGCAAAGGAAAACCAATACCGAAAAAGAAAACTGTTATCCCTCAGAAAAAGAACTTCTGGGAACAGGGTTGGATTCCCTATGCGCTGTTGGTTATTGTTTTCATTTTGTATTCCGGTGTTCTGAAGAACGGTTTTGTTGACAGCTGGGATGATGAGCTTTATCTGGCCAAGGATCCACGAATATTACATCTGAATTTTAAAAACTTAATTGCCATCTTCACCGGCTTTCATGGCGGGAACTATCATCCGATTACAACGCTGGTACATTCGATCGAACTGCAAATGTTCGGATTGAATGCGAAGGGCTATCACATGGTCAGCTTGTTGTTCCACATGCTGAATACTTTTCTGGTTTACCGTTTCATTCGTTTATTAATGAAGCGTGCCGATGCAGCTGTACTGATCGCATTGTTATTTGCGATTCACCCGATGCATGTGGAATCGGTTGCCTGGTTTGCCGAAACGAAGGATGTGCTTTATACGTGTTTCTTTCTTCTGGCGATGATTGCTTATACAAAGTATGCACAAAGCTCTACTCCTGAGAAGAAGATTTATCTGTATTCACTTCTGTTTTTTCTGTTATCACTTTTTTCAAAATCAATGGCAGTCACGTTGCCGTTGGTGTTGCTTGCGATCGATTTTTATTTGAAAAGACCCTTGAAGAAAAAGGTGTTGATTGAAAAGATTCCTTTCTTTGCGCTGGCCCTTTTGTTTGGTGTGATTGCAATCTTTTCACAAAAGGCGGGAGGTGCCATTGATGCGAATGCAGGCGCCTTTACTATTCTGGATCGTATTCTGATGGCGGGATACGGAGTATCTTTTTATATCATAAAACTTTTTATTCCTTTCGGACTTTCAGCGTATCATCCTTTTCCATTGAAGGAGGGCGGCCTGTTGCCAACTATTTATTTTGTTGCAAGCATACTTCCGCTTGTTGTTGCTTTCATTGTGTGGCGCATGAAAGCTGTTGATGCCGAAAAGCAAAAGTTAAAACGCGAAGTGATTTTCGGGTTGTTCATTTTCCTGTTTACGGTTGGTCCTGTTTTGCAATTGATTCCGGTGGGTATGGCAGTTGTAGCGGAACGATATACCTATTTCCCTTATATCGGATTGTTTATCGCTCTGATGGCTCTGATAAATTACCTTTCAGACAAAGCAAAAAAATCGGGTGCTTCAGTTCAATCATTCGTTGTTGCCGGATTTGTGATTTTATTTTCGGTCCTTACCTGGCAGAGAGTTACGCAATGGAAAGATCTGGCAACCTTGTTTACCAGTGTGGTCAATCAGTATCCTGATAATGCGATGGCTCAGTATAATCTGGGGCATGCATGGCAGGATAAAAAGGATTTGCAGAAATCGATGAGCAGCTATACAGAAGCAATCCGGCTCAACCCGAAGTATGTGGAGGCATACAATAACCGGGGGGCATTGTATTATCTGGCGGATAATCCAGAGGGGGCTGTTGAGGATTTTACAAAAGCCATCGTTTTGAGGAACGATACTTCAGCCTATGGTTCCTATTTTAACCGTGGAATTGCCTACAATCAGCTGAAAAAATATGCAGAAGCTGAGAAGGATTTCAATTATCTGATCAGTAAAGACCCAAAAATGGCAAAGGCATACTATCTGCGGGGGCATGTTCGGCTAAATCTGGGAAGGAGTGATGACGCATGCGCAGACTGGCGAAAGGCTGAATCTCTGGGGTTTCAGAAAGCTTCAGAATCGATAAAGCAACTTTGCGAATAGGGTCAAAGAAAAGTTTTTCCGAATATTTTTTTCAAAAATTTTGTAGCTGTAAATTTTTTTCTATTTTTATAGCATTGATCTCATAGAGGATCTAACTCATTTTCATATTTAAAAATTTACATAACTCAAAGAAAGGAATTAAAAATGTCCATTACGAAACTTGATCAGATTCTGGATGCTGTTAAAAGCAAACCCAAAAAAACATTAGTAGCTGCATTTGCAAATGATGCACACACGATTGAAGCCGTGAACGGCGCTGTTGAATTAGGTATTGTAAAAGCAATACTGGTAGGCGATACCGAAACCATCAAAAAAGTTTGCGCAGCAGAAAAAATTGATGTTTCCAAATTTGAAATTGTACAGGAAGCTGACGAAATGCAGGCTGCACGCAAGGCGGTTGAAATGATCAACAACAAGCAAGCTGATATTCTGATGAAAGGTTTGGTCAGTTCGGATAAATATATGCGCGCCATGCTGGATAAGGAAAAAGGACTTCTTCCTCCCAAAGCCACACTGACGCATGTTTCCGTAATTGAAATTCCAACCTATAATAAACTGTTAATCGTATCGGACGTAGCAATTCTTCCTGCTCCAGATCTGAATCAGAAAATTGCAATGACCAATTATGTGATTGATTGTGCTCATGCATTGGGAATTGAAAAGCCAAAAGTGGCTATCCTTGCCGCTACTGAACAGATGTCAGCAGGTATGCCCGCGTGTGTTGATGCAGCTATCATCAGCAAAATGGCTGACAGGGGTCAGATCAAAGGTGCATTCGTGGATGGTCCGCTTGCTATGGACGTTGTTGTTGACATGGAAAGTGTACAGATTAAAAAATTAGTGAGCCCCGTTGCCGGAGATGCAGACTGTATAGTGTTCCCGAATATTGAATCGGCCAACGTATTCTTTAAAACCTGCACCAAACTTTGCAAAGGTGAACTGGCAGCAGCAGTAGTTGGTGCGAAATGCCCGGCAATCCTGACATCACGTGGTGACAGTTCAAAAACAAAATTATATTCAATAGCATTAGCAGCCTTAATGGCGAAATAATAATCTGGGGTCATTTCTTTATTGAAAAGGGATGACCCCTTTTTATGAAAAAAAATTGTGAAGAGATTAACAAAAGAGAGAGATTGATATGAAAGTGTTAGCAATAAATCCGGGGTCTACATCCACTAAGATTGCGGTGTTTGAAAATTACAAACTTTTCTTTTTGAAAAGTATTAAGCATTCAGTGGAGGATTTGAAGCAATTTAAAAGAATTGCAGACCAGTATGAATTTAGAAAAAATATTGTTCTGAACGAATTAAAAGAAGCAAATGTAGATATTGCCTCAATAGATGCTGTTGTAGGTCGGGGAGGACTTGTAAAGCCGATTAAATCGGGAGTATATGAAGTAAATGATGCATTGCAAAAAGATTTGCATAAAGGTGTACAAGGCGAGCATGCAAGTAATTTGGGTGGACTCATTGCGTTCGATATTGCTACAATGGTAGGTGATTTGAAAGCGTATATTGCTGATCCAGTCGTTGTAGATGAATTGGATGAACTGGCCAGAATATCCGGACATCCACTGTTTGAACGTCGTTCAATTTTTCATGCATTAAACCAAAAGGCAATTGCGAAGTCACATGCAAAATTTTTAGGACAGCGTTATGAAGATCTTAATCTGGTTGTTGTTCATTTGGGTGGAGGAATAAGTGTGTCTGCACACCGCAAGGGTCGTGTGATTGATACAAATCAGGCCTTGGATGGTGATGGTCCTTTTTCACCCGAGCGTAGCGGAACATTGCCAGTTAATCAATTGGTGAGTCTTTGTTTTTCGGGTGAATATTCACAGGATGATATTATGGATATGATTCGTGGAAAGGGTGGATTGACAGCATATTTGGGTACAAACAATGCGGCTGAAGTAGAGGACAGAATTAAAAACGGAGATAAAAAAGCGGAGTTAATCTATGAAGCAATGGCGTATCAGGTATCCAAACTGATTGGCTCCATGGCTACAGTTTTAAAAGGCGAGGTTCATGGAATCCTTATTACTGGTGGTATTGCCTATGATGAGGAATTTGTAAAATGGATTCGCGAACGTGTTCAGTTTATGGCTCCGGTTTTTGTTTATCCCGGAGAAGATGAAATGAAAGCCCTTGCTATGAACGGACTTGCCGTTTTGAAGGGAGAGATAATACCGGAAATTTATACATAAATTAAATATTAAAACCCACCACATTATGGCAGATTACACTATTCTTACAATCAATCCGGGTTCCACTTCAACCAAGATTGCCGTTTACGAAAACAACAAAATGATTTTTCTGAAACAGATTCAGCATACTGTTTCAGATTTGGAGCGTTTCTCTGGAATTATAGATCAGTATGAATTTAGAAGAGATATTGTTCTGGAGGAACTACGGTATGCAGATATTTCATTGGACTCGATTCACATTGTTGTTGGCAGGGGTGGTTTGCTGAAACCCGTTGAGGGCGGTGTATACAGAGTCAACGATGCGATGTTGCATGACATTGAATTTCCTATGGCCGGTCATGTTTCAAATCTGGGTGGCTATATAGCCTATGAAATTGCAAAGATGATCGGCAATGGAGTGGAAGCATTTATTGCTGATCCTACAAGTGTTGATGAACTGGATGATATTGCCCGTATTTCAGGACTACCTGAAATCCCGCGCCGCAGTTTTTTACACTCGCTAAATCAAAAGGCGGTGGCCCGTCGTTTTGCTACTGAAAAGGGAGGGAAGTATGAAGATTATAATCTCATTGTAGCCCACATGGGAGGCGGTATTACAGTAGGTGCGCACAAAAAGGGAAGGATTGTAGATGTTAATAACGGCCTTAACGGGGATGGGCCCTTTTCGCCGGAACGCGCTGGCGGATTGCCTTCAGGACAGTTGGCAGAGTTGTGCTTTTCAGGAAAATATACGCTAGAAGAAATTAAAAAAATGCTGACCGGCAAAGGGGGGTTGGTTGCTTATCTGGGTACAAATAACGCTGTAGAAATTGAAGCGCGAATAGAAGATGGAGATCGCGATGCAGAACTGATTTTATTTGCAATGGCCTATCAGGTTTCCAAAGAAATTGGTGCGATGTATACTGTGTTGAACGGGGAAGTGGATGCAATAATTCTGACCGGTGGCCTTGCTTTCGGAAAAATATTCGTGGATCAAATAATAGAAAGAGTCAATAAACTGGCGCAGGTTCTTGTTTTTGCCGGAGAAGACGAAATGCAGTCGCTGGCATCGAACGGACTGATGGTGCTGAAAGGAGAAATTGAAGCGAAAGAATGGA
>JAZDMK010000005.1:0-5802 GCA_043800975.1 Bacteroidota bacterium
TGTTTAATATTTTGGTATTGCAATAATAACATTAATCAGGATAATTTCCTATAGGGAAATCACTTAAAGAACATATTACAGTTTTCATTTATTCCCAATAGGCTTTAAGAATCATCAGGCCGAGATAAAACAATGCAGCAAGCGCCAGTGCGCCGGCAATAAACAGGGATCGGATATAGGGCGAAGGATCCGTTTCCGACCAGTGTGGTTTGCCAAGGGCTTTGTATCTTCTGGTCTGCCTTAGGTTGAACGTTATGTACAAACTTGCCGCAATTACAATGAGAATGGGAATTAAGATTTCCATAAAATATAGTTCCTATTCCTTACTCAGCTTCTTGAAATAATCTTCTGTGAAAGCAGGATTAATCTTATGATAAAAATCAACAGCGAGAAATAATTTCACTTTTAAACCACGATACTTATCTACCGTGTTCCAGAATGTTTCATCACAACAGAAAATATTTTTGGCAAATGCATTGAAATCGTTTTCCAAAGTAGATTGAGAGTATTGATTTAAAAAACCCTGCGAGTTGTACTTATCCGTAATGCTTTCCGATGATTCTCCGTCACGTATGGCTTCTGCTCCCGTTGTGCCTGTATATTTCCATCCATCCGGATTCATTTTCTGCCATGCTTTGGAATTGAAGAAATCGGGGTACATGTTAAATAGCACGGAGGAATATTCTGCATGAAATAGCTTTTCAATAAAATCATCATCATATCCGTTAGCTACGCCTTCATTAACAACATACACCTTGTAATCCGTATTGGTTCCGCCATAGCCCACGCCAAAAAAATTAAGGTCCTGTAAAACGTATATTTTCTTCAGGCTTTTTTTCAATACTTCCACAGGATATTTGGCCATAGCTTTTTTCAAAATGTCTACCGATCGTTGGCGTTCGCTTTCAGCCAGCGAAACAGCATTTCCTTTGATGTTGCCGCCATACCAGTTGGAAGGAAACATGCCCGGTTCTGTTACAAAAATAATTTCAACGCCACTGCGCGCATCCACAACCCGCTCGGGCAATGCCATGACGCCGCCCGTAATAAACAGCAAAAAAGTAATCAACAACAGCCTTTTCATTTCTTTCCTGAATTTGAGTAACAAAAATAATCATTTTTGACAATGCAATGTTATCTTTGACGCAAATTAGACCATGAAGCCCTATCTCATCTTATCGGTATTCCTTGCCTACACGGCTTTGCTTTTTGGTATTACCTGGCTCACTTCCCGTAAGGCAGATAACGAATCGTATTATACCGGAAACCGTTCTTCTTTATGGTATGTGGTTGCCTATGGAATGATCGGCGCTTCGCTCAGTGGTGTCACCTTTATGTCAGTTCCCGGCTGGGTTGGAAACACAGGATTTTCTTATCTGATGGTTGTTTTTGGATATTTCTTCGGATACCTTGTGATTGCTTTTGTATTGCTGCCCGTGTATTACCGCATGAAGCTGACGTCCATTTATACTTATCTCGAAAGCAGATTCGGTTTCTTTTCCTACAAATCCGGTTCGGTGTTATTCCTTGTATCACGTTGTCTGGGTGCATCTCTGCGCATGTTTCTTGTCGTTAATGTTTTGCAGATATTTGTATTTGAAAGTTTCGGAATTCCCTTTTTCGTCACCGCATGTATCTTTATTCTGCTTGTCATTTTGTACACACTGAAAGGTGGAATTAAAACCATCATCTGGACCGATACGCTGCAAACCACATTCATGCTGCTTGCACTTTTTATCACAATATTTCTTGTCATTGGTCAGCTAGACATGGGAGTGGGAGAGTGGTTTGATACAATCATCAACAGCAAATACAGTTATGTTATTGTGGATGACTGGACAGCACGTAATCATTGGCTCAAACAGTTTCTGAGCGGTATGTTTATTACGATAACCATGACGGGACTGGATCAGGAAATGATGCAGAAAAACCTCAGTTGTAAATCGCTCCGTGATGCGAAAAAAAACATGCTTGTTTTTAGTGTGATCGTTGTGGTTGTGAACTTTATTTTTCTTTTACTGGGTGCTACATTATTTCTATATGCACAATCGAAAAACATTTCTGTTCCTGCTTTGACCGACGATTTATTTCCGATGGTTTCACTACGCTTTCTTTCCCCGCTGGCCGGAATTGTTTTTCTGGTAGGTTTAATCTCTGCTGCGTATCCCAGTGCTGACGGGGCACTCACTTCACTGACTACTTCGTTTACGATTGATATTTTTGGAATACAGAAAAAAAACTGGAGTGAAAAAAAGAAAGGAAAAGTAAGATCCATTTTTCATGTATGCTTTGCAATCCTCTTGCTGGGTCTGGTTGTCATGTTCAGCGAAATGAACGACCGAAGTGTAATTGATAAGCTATTTACGATTGCCGGATACACGTATGGTCCATTGCTGGGGCTTTATGCTTTCGGTTTATTTACAAAATTTTCAATACGTGATATCGCAGTTCCTTTTGTCGCAGTTCTTTCTCCGATTCTCTGCTGGCTGCTTTCCGAAAACAGTGTTCAATTATTGAATGGATATAAATTTGGTTTTGAACTCTTGCTGATAAATGGTGCAATTACGTTTATTGGATTGTTGATTTTTAGTAAGAGGAAATTGAAATAATTTATTTATAAATCTATGAATCCCGAAAAAGAATTGCAAATTATCCCAGGTGTTGGGAAATCAATTGCTAAAGATTTAATAGAAATCGGAATTCGTAGAGTTGATGATCTGAAAGGGAAATCACCTGAAAATCTTTTTGATTTGTCAAATAAAAGAACAGGGATGATCCAGGATCGTTGCTTGCTATACGTTTTTCGCTGTGCTGTTTACTTTGCTGAAACACATGCGTCAAAGCAGGATTCAGAAAAACTAAAATGGTGGAACTGGAAGGACTAAAAGTAATTCTAAAAATTAATTTTGTAGTACATCATAGGAAAGAAACCCAGCTGGTATACAGTAACCACTTCATTTTTACTGCGACTGTAGTTTTGCATCAAAACATTTTTATGATTCGTAATGTTCTCAATAGAAAGTGTCATTTCCTGAGAAATCTTTTTCCCGTTAGTGCGTAACCCAATATTAAGATCGATTTTTAGATAGTCAGGAAATTGTTTAGCAAATGCTTGTGACATGTCATAGTATGTGAATCCGTTTATTTGTGACTGGGCTATGTTCACCGGTGTATAGCGCGCTCCGCCCGACCATGTTCCTTTAACATCCATAACAAGCGTGCGTTTCTTTCCCATTTTGAATTCTTTACCAAAGAGTGAATTTAAAACATAATTGTTGTTGAAAGCAGTATTGCGCTCTATTCCGTCGCTGCCTTTGTACTTTGATTCAAAGAGTGATGCTGTAATCAGGAAATAATAATTTTTGCTAAAAAACTTTTCAAGCGTCAATTCAACACCGCGGTTAAAACCGGTACCCTTGTTCACCAGACTATCGCCTGCATCGCTGCCCCATGTGGCTCCAGAGTTCAGTGTGCTGTACGATGAAGAAATCCAGTCAACAGGAACATTGTATACATACTGATAATAGACTTCCGTTTTCAAACGCAGATTCTCAGCCAGATTCCAGTCGTATGCGGCAATAATATGCTGTGCCTTTGTAAGCCCGAGATCTGTATTGGTTTCTATGTAAGAGCCATCATCCAGACGTGTTTGAATAAAATATGCATATACTGTCTGTGTCCGGCTGTGCATTCCATAAGCAAGACTGAATCTGTGTTTGGCAGCTGCCTGCCATGATAAACCAGCGCGTGGTTCAATGGAAGTGCTGTTGTTTAAATCATACCACAATGTGTGAATGCCGGGATTGAATGTCAGTTTGGGGCTGAGGCGGATTGTGAATTGGGAATAAGCTTTCATTAATGTTGGGCCGTTGGCCAGATTGCGGTGCAAATCGCCCTGCTGTACAAATTCCCCCAATGAAGTATCATAAAATTTATCAATCACATCATAGGCTGTACGTTCACCGGTAATTCCGCTGCGAACGGAAATATTCTTACCAATTTTAATACTATGAATAGCATAAGCTGATAAGCGATAATTAGAATATCGGTCGCGAAAATAATCATGCGGGCTGCCACCTTCATCCAGTGTATCGATTCGTGTGCGCCCTGCTTCATAGTAGCCGGCAAGAATAAACTTCAGCCATGAGCGGCTATTTAGAAAACGGGTATAGGAAACAGCCGATACAGCAAGATCAGAACCATTGTATAAATCAGTTCCATCGTATGCATACATATCTTCTCCTTCACGTTTGCTGTCCAGCATGGCAATGTCACTGGTGCCGGCCAGCCCGAAAACGGATAAAACGCCATTCTTCAAAGGGAAATTAATTTTGAAAGAAGCATCTTTATATCGGGGTGTTCCGGAAGTACCCAAGTTAAATCCTACATTTTGTACAAGTTCAAGTGTTGAATAGCGCGCATTAAAAAGATAAGAACTTTTGTGATTTTTGCTGAAAGGACCTTCGGCACCCAGCTCAAAGCCATTGAAACCAACCTGTCCCAGATATTCGTGTTTTTCATTGTTCCCGTTGCGCATCTTTAAGTCGAACACACCGGACAATGCATTCCCATATTCAGCTGGGAAGGCACCTGTCAGGAAATCAGAATTACTCAGAACATTATTGTTTAGTATACTTACAGGACCACCTGAGGAGCCAAGGCTGGCAAAGTGATTTGGGTTGGGAATGTCAATGTCTTCAAAACGAAAAAGCAGACCATTCGGAGAATTACCTCGAATGATAATGTCGTTTCTTGAATCATTGGCTCCAGATACGCCAGCAAAATTAATCGCCATGCGCGCAGGATCCCCGCGGCTGCCTGCATAACGCATCGTCTCGTCAATCGTAAACATACGTGCGCTTACAGTGGTCATTTCGTTGTTGGTCTGATCCTTTTCTTTTCCGGCGGATATGGTAACCTCTTTTGTTGTAATAAACGATTCTTCCAGATCGCAATCCATCACAGTTTCTTTTCCTGAGGCGAGAATAACAGGAAGTATCAAATCGTGGTAACCTATAAATGAAATTTTTACCTGATGACGACCCACAGCAACTTTTTCAAGGCGGAAAGCACCCTCTGCATTGGTTGCGGTTCCTATCAGTTTTCCACTGTCCAGCAAAATTACACTTGCGCCAGGAAGTGTCACTTTGGAAACTTTATCGCGAACCACACCGCGAAGTGTTTGTGTATACTGAGCCTGAATTGTATTTGGTACTAGCAAAGTACCTGTAAATAATAAAAGGAATATTTGTTTTTTCATAACACAAAAGTCTGCAGCAAAAGTAAATGGTTGCAAAAGTATGTGAAATAAATTTCCGATAATCGGTATTTTTTCCCCGATAAATGAATGCCTGATGCAATTTTAATAATTTTATTGTGTCGCAATAATATTTAAAAGCATTTATTCGTTAATTTCACAGCAATAATTTTTTTATGAATTCTTTTTTCAAAACTCTTGTCTTTTTATTTTTTGTAACGACTGTTGTTGCAGGATTTGCTCTACCAAATATTTTTACAGCTTCTGTTAATGTTGATCCCAAACCAATTTCCGTCAGTCGTATGGAAAACAAAATGTCGGGTTGCCTTTGGAGTGAGTCCGATATCATTGTTCCGGGCGGTGAAAATTTTGGACGGGATCCTTATATTATCGTTTACCCGAATGCAGACAATACCGTTTCTATAGCCTGGCTGGATCGTGATAAAGGGCAGATTCATATTTCTCTTTTAAATGCAAAAGATAGTGTGATTGGCGAAGTGAAAAGTAAAGCACTGGCAAGAATCAACACTAACCTCGGAGGCTTT
>JAZDMK010000058.1:0-21057 GCA_043800975.1 Bacteroidota bacterium
AATGATTGTATCTGTTACTGGAGTTGAAGGAAATGAAAAGTTATCAATATGCGCCCAGTTACTAATAACACAACCCTGAACGACTGAAATATATTGTCCGGCTATGGGTGCAATAAATGTAAATGTGCGCTGTGTCCATATGTCTAAAACAGGTGTTGGGCCAGTGTAAACCGCAGTTCCCAAGCTGGCATTGCTTGCTGATACTCCAACCGTAAACGGACAAGGAACAAATCCGGCATCAGCTCTGTCATAAAAAGACATAGTATAAGAATTACCTGCAATCAAAGGAGAAGAAAGCTCCATGGTGAGGCAGTCTGTACCGCCTCCGGTAAGGGAAACATACCATAAGCCACTTTGTGCACCGCTACTGCCCCATGTTGATGAAGTAATGATATCCAGATTTTCCTGTGATCCAAAGCCATTCGTATTTGACATGAATGCATTAAACGCGACATTCGTTAAGTTGATTTGATCAACGCCGGCAGGAGCCGTATTGATTTCAAAACTGCCGTTTATGAAAGTCTGGCTAAATACCCGCACTTGCATAAGAAGGAATGCAATCAATATTAAAAAAGGAATTTTATGTTTTACAGAAAAGTTCAAAATAAATGATTTCAATTAATAGAATTTAACATTATTAAATTTTGCAGAGCTCTCATCGGAAGTGAAATTTACAAAGCGGAGGGTTATTTCAAATCCGCCAAGACCACTGCTGGCGCGTGATAGCTTAGACACATTAAAATCGTAACTGAAGCCAACAAAGTATTTATCTTTTTCAAGCATCGTAGAAAGAGCAATGGCATCTCCGGTTCGAACAACCCCACCCACATAAAAAGAATTGCCTTTAATGAAGCCGGTATAATGTGAAGCAGACTGAAGATTGAAGCGAACATGTGTGCTCAGTAAAAACTCTTTTGACGGGCCCTGTAAGGCAAACATGAAATCAGGAACAAGTGAAATCGTAGTGTTTTTTATTCCAAACAAGCCACCACCATGCAAAATAAATTTCATGTTTACTTTATCATGATTAGTTGAAAGTGAAAAATCGGGTTGATTCAAATGATAAACAGAGGCGCCCAAATGTGTGTGAACAGAATTGTTTGCAGTAGAATACATTTCTCCTTTTGAAGTTGTATACAAAATGCCAGCGCCCATATCTGCATAAGATGTGGATTTAAGCATGGTGGATTCGTTAGTTGAAAGCCCCGGATCGTAAGCCATTCCATTGTATTGACTATCCCAGGTGAAATCACTTCCTGATATTTTTCGTGTTGCATAACCGCCCATCAGTCCGCCGCTCAGGCTTGCGTGGTTAGCAACTACCTTCACACAGGAAAGAGAAAAATTGTATTGCATAGTTCCAAGCTTTGCATCACCGGCGCGGTCATTAAAAAATTGTAATCCTCCAGCCAGATACCCACTTTTCCATTTCTTTTTTAAAAATGCAGATTCAAATGAAACAGCATAGGTAGAATAAGGTTTTGCAACAGTGCTCCATTGATTCCGGTAGGTTGTACTGGCGCGTATATCACCGGAAAAAGAGCCGGTGCCCGCTGGATTCAGCATGAGTGGCACATTGTTGTATTGTGTGAAATGTACATCCTGTGCTTTCGCATTTGTAGTAGTAAGCATTATGACTACTGCAACAATATATATTGATCTTGTTTTCATAATTTCCATTTTTTAATTATCGGATCAATGTAATATTTCCTTGTTTTTTTTGAGAGGTGCCATCAAAGAAAATCGTTGTCAGATAGTATACAAACACACCATTGTCCATGTCTTTTCCGCGAAATTTCCCATCCCATCCCACATCAGGTTGAACGGAAATAAATACTTTCTCGCCCCAACGGTCATAAATGGCGAACTCCATATATTCAATACAGTTGCCACGCACATAGAGGATGTCATTATTGCCGTCATTGTTGGGAGAAAATGCACTGGGGACAAACACTTCACCACAATCCATATTTATGGTAACAGTTACTGTATCGTACGACAGGCAGCCGCCTGCATCGGTCGCAGTAACAATATATGTTGTTGTTGATGTTGGAGTGGCATATGGATTCTGACAGCTTGAACAGGAAAGTGACCCCGAGGGTTGCCAGTTCCAGGACGTGCCACCGCTTGCATTCAGTTGAACACTTTGTCCTATCGTAATTGTAGTATCATCTGGTGTAACGAAAACCTGCCCGGCAGTAACAATCGAAACCGTTACAGAAACAGTTCCGGTGCAGCTTCCATTGCTTGCAGTTACTGTATATGTTGTTCCAGCTATTGGACTAACCGTGATGGCAGTCGTAACATCACCCGTACTCCAAAGGTAAGAAGTGCCTCCGGAAGCAGTGAGTGTTGTTGTGCCTCCCGCGCAAATCGTTGTATTTCCTGCTATCAGAGGAGTTGGTGGTGGAATAACAGTAACAATAATTTCATCAGTTCCGGGTGTGCAGGAACCGCTGGAAACAGTAACTGTATATGTTGTAGTAACGGTTGGACTCGCAATAGGATTCGAAATATTCGGATCACTTAATCCGGTTGCCGGACTCCATTGATAGGCTGTTCCGCCCGAAGCATTCAATGTTGTGCTAAACCCGTTACAAATTGTTATGTCGTTTCCGGCAATAGCAACAACACCTGCACCTACATTTACAACAACCGTGTCAACATCTGCACAGTTTCCTATCGTTACCGTTACAGTATATGTTGTTGTTATGGTAGGATTTGCTTCGGGGTTTGCAATATTTGTAAAGTTCAAACCTGTTGCCGGACTCCATTGATATGAGCCGCCACCCGTGGCATTCAGAAAAGCAGTATCTCCGTTGCAGATTGTAACGTCTGTTCCGGCATCAGCCATTGGAGCCGGATTAATAGTAACAATCACATCATCCGTAGCAGGTGTGCATGAGCCACTCGTAACGGTTACAGTATAGGTTGTCGTTATAGTAGGCGTGGCAACAGGATTGCTAATATTTGTTGCGCTTAGTCCTGCCGCCGGACTCCATTGGTAACCTGTGCCACCCGATGCATTCAGTGTGACACTCAATCCATCGCATATACTTGTATCACTTCCGGCATAGGCAATTACCCCTGCACCCACATTTACTATTATTGTATCAACATCGGTACATGTTCCAAGTGATACAGTAACTGTGTATGTGGTCGTAACTGAAGGATTTGCTTCGGGGTTTGCAATATTTGTAAAGTTCAAACCTGTCGCAGGATTCCATTGATAAGTTCCGCCCCCCGTGGCGTTCAAATGAGCCGTGTCGCCATTACAAATAGTAACATCGTTTCCTGCATTGGCAACAGGAACAGGATCTACAGTAATAATAACAATGTCTGTTGCAGGAGTACATATCCCGCTGGAAACTGTTACTGTATAGGTTGTTGAAACACTTGGTGTGGCAATCGGATTGGAAATGACAGTGGATGTTAATCCTGTGCCGGGACTCCATTGATAAGTAGCGCCACCTGTTGCATTCAACTGAACCGAAGCTCCCTCGCATATCGTTGTGTCGTTTCCCGCAAAGGCTGTTAGTGCAGGAGCGACAGTTACCACAACAGTTGTAGTCCCTGTGCAGCTTCCAGTTGTTCCTGTAACAGTATATGTTATCGTTGAAGACGGAGTAGCAACAACGACATCTCCGGTAATTGCACTCAGTCCGGTGGCCGGAGACCAGTTATAAGTTGTTCCGCCAGTAGCTGTAAGAGTCACAGAATTTCCTGCACAGACAGATGGTGCCGAAGGAGAAACACTAACAACAGGGTTGGGAACATAAGTTACCACCACGGTTGTTGTGCCAGTGCAACTTCCGGTAGTACCGGTTACTGTATATGTTATCGTTGAAGACGGAGTAGCAACAACGACATCTCCGGTAATTGCACTCAGTCCGGTGGCCGGAGACCAGTTATAAGTTGTTCCGCCGGTAGCCGTAAGCGTCACAGAATTTCCCGCACAGACAGATGGTGCCGAAGGAGAAACACTGACAACAGGGTTGGGAACATAAGTTACCACAACTGAAGCTGTTCCAGTACAACCGGATGTCGTTCCCGTAACTGTATAAGTAGTGGTTGCTGTAGGTGTGGCAACAGGATTGGCAATTGTTGTAGAGCTCAGTCCCGTAGAAGGACTCCATTGAAATGAAGTGGCCCCTGATGCTGTCAGTGTTACAGAATTTCCTGCACAGACTGAAGGAGCAGCTGGTAAAATACTTACCGAAGGTGGCGCAACTACAGTTATAAAATTTGTTTTAGTTTCAGTGTCAGGTCCACTGACATTGTTCGCTACAAGCGTTACTGTAAATGTGCCGGCTGTATTGTAGCAAATATTTGTCGGGTTCTGAATATTCGAGGTATTAGGCGTTGCACCCGTAAAAGTCCAGGACCAGGATGTAGGAGAATTCGTAGTGAGATCATTAAAATTAATGCAGGAACCCTGACAAATAGTTGTGTCGCTTGATGAGAAATTCGCAACAGGAAGAGCGCTCGCAGGAACTTCTAATGTAATATCATCCACAGCAAAA
Organism: Bacteroidota bacterium; assembly: GCA_043800975.1. Taxonomy (GTDB): domain Bacteria; phylum Bacteroidota; class Bacteroidia; order Bacteroidales; family JAHJDW01; genus JAZDMK01. Next base: position 4,524 of record JAZDMK010000058.1, read on the forward strand.
GAAGGGTCGGTTCCATTCATGTTATCATCATTCACCCAGAGAAAACCGATTTTTACATTAGCATTATTATCTGCACTTGCTGGTAATGCAATCGAATAAGCTGTCCAGATTCCCTGAGGGTTGCAGGTAAGCGCAGTTTTTGCCGGGTTCGATAAGAGCGCCCAGATAGCACCATTGAAATACCAAACCGAAGCATCATCAATAGCACCCTCACCATTCTCCATATATTTAAAACGCATGGTTATGGAAGTGCGTCCTGTGCAATTGATAGTCGGTGTTTCAATGCGACGGTTCGTATTGGAAGGATCAAGCCCTCCGGCATAATAACGAGCTCCACCATCTGCAGTTATCCAAGGCGAATAGTCAATAGGTCCAACATGTAATGTGCGATTAGTTCCACACCCTGTTCCGCAGGCGCCAACCGCATTCCCGTTTTCAGAAGCGCTGATATACCAGGTATTTGCTTTTGTACCATTGACACCACTGGTCATTGTCCAGGTGCCATTTGTGGTAACAGAACCACTGGCAAGCGTTCCGTCGTTACAACCTGTTCCAAAATTTTCAGTCCAGAAAATAGTTTGAGCATTACTGGCTGAAAAAAAGAAAGCAAGAAATGTCAAAAAGACAAAGCGTAAAATTATTTTCATAATAAGGTAGGATTTAGAAAACAATGCCGAAAGATATACAGAAATGTTGAATTATGCAAAAAAAACTATTCGTGATAATAAACCCGTTTTATTCGTGCTGATAGTGCCGCCAATACTTCATAAGGAATGGTTCCCATGTCCTTTGCAATTTCTGTAATGGGATGAACGGAATCAAATAAATAAGCATCATCACCTTCTTTTGCATCAATATCACTAATATCAACCATACACATGTCCATGCAAATGCTGCCCACTGTGTATGCCGTTTTTCCATGAATAAAAACTTTTCCTTTTCCATTGCCCAGTATTCGTGGTATTCCATCTGCATATCCGATGGGTAAGGTGGCAATGCACATGTCTTTTTCAACTTTCCCCGTCTGGCCATATCCAATGCAGTCGCCGGCCTTGACGTTTCGTATCTGCGAAATAATGGTTTTCAATCGCGAGACATGCATCAGATTTTTTGTGTGTGCTTTATCCGATGTAACGCCGTAAAGTCCTAGTCCGGGACGTACCATATCAGGGCGTGCTTCAGGGAAACGTAGTATGCCGCTGGTGTTTAAAATGTGAACTAGGAATGGATCTTGAAAATGTTTTCGTATTGTTTTAACACATTTGTTCAGCGTCTCGATTTGCTTGCGTGTGAAATCATCCATCGCAGGATCGTCACTTCCGGCAAGATGAGAAAATACAGAAGCTATCTGAATATTCGGAACTTCTTTCAGCCGTGAAATCAGTTGATCCGTTTCAGCGGGATCGAAGCCCAGACGGTGCATTCCGGTGTCTATCTTAAGATGAATGGGTAAAGCTTTTTGAATATATCTTTCATTAATTGTAAGAAAATCAGCAAGCAAATTCAACATTCGAAAACTGTAAATTTCAGGCTCCAGGTTATTCCGGATCATAGAATCAAAACTTTGTTCGTCAGGATTCATCACCATCACCGGAACAGTGATTCCGTTTCGGCGAAGCTCGGAACCTTCGTCTGCATAAGCTACAGCGAGATAATCAATATGATTGAACTGCAATAAATTTGCAATTTCGAAAGAACCACTTCCATACGAAAATGCTTTCACCATCGCCATGATCTTCACTTCCGGACCGCATAGTGAACGGAAATAATTCAGATTATGAACAAGTGCATTTAAATTTATTTCCAGAACGGTTTCATGCGTTTTTTGCTGAAGCAGCCGGCTGATCTGCTCAAACGCAAACTTACGCGCACCTTTCAGAAGAATGGTTTCATTTGAAAAATAGGCATCGTGGTAAGCCTTAAGAAAATCTTCAGTGGAAAGAAAAAATTCTTTTTCAACGGTTTTAAAAATAAACGACATGCGGCTGATAGCCGGGCCGATTCCGATAATCCGGCGAACACCTTTTTGCTCGAGTAAATCAGAAACAGTTGAGTATAACTCACGATCATTTCTTCCCGATTCGAGAATATCCGAAAGTACAACGGTCTTCTGTGCATGCTGTCGTTGCTGGTTCAGAAAGTCGAGCGCAATGCTCAGCGAATTCATATCGGAGTTATAATAATCGTTGATAAGGGAAGTATTGTTGATTCCTTCTTTCAGTTCAAGGCGCATGGCAACCGGCGTCAGTTGCAGCATACGTCGTGCAATTGTTTCCTGATCGTAACCGAGAACCAACATAAGTGCCCAGCATTGTGTGGCATTTTCAACTGATGCATTATCTGTAAACGGAATGGTAATACTAACCACGTTATTCTTGTATCGACCGTGCAGTATGCTTCTGCGATCTTCACGAACTGTTTCAGTAATAAATAAATCTGCTTCCGGATGTGTGGCCCAGGTAAATGTTTTTATGTTTTTTAAAACTTCCGACTTGATAAGACGTTCGCGAATAGGAAAATAATCACCGCAGTAGATCAGCGTTTCCACATGAGAAAACAATTTTAGTTTCTCGCCAATTTTTTGTCCGACATTGATAAAATTTTCATCATGTGCCTGGCCGATGTTTGTAAAGATCCCGATGGTAGGGCGAATTACGTTTTGTAATTTTTCCATTTCATCCTGCTCCGAAATTCCGGCTTCGAAAACAGCAAGCTGATCATCTTCATTCATCTGCCATACAGAAAGGGGAACACCCACCTGTGAATTATAACTTTTCGGACTGCGCACAATGCGTTTGTCATCATGCAGCAGTTGAAAGATCCATTCTTTAACAATCGTTTTTCCGTTGCTTCCGGTAACACCAATCACAGGAATAGTAAAGCTTTTGCGATGTTCTGCTGCAAGAAGTTGTAACGCAGTCAGTGTGTTTTTTACAAGAACAATATTGGCTTCAGGAAAATCTTTTTTTGAAAAAGTGTCTTCAGAAACAACGAAACAACGAACGCCCAGAGCATATAATTCGGAAAGATATTTATGCCCATTATTGCGAACTCCTGTTAAAGCAAAGAAAACAGAAGACTCAGGAAAGCCTGTGTTTCTGCTATCTGTAAGAAGGTGAGAAACGGAATAGGATTCATCAGCGACAGTCAGAAAACTGCCTTTGACACGATCCTTTATTTCAGCAATGCTGTATGATTTTATCACTATTCAGTTAAATTTTCAAGTTCTGAAACATCCGGATCGTCTTCCTGTTTGTTAATACGGGTAACAACTTTCAACGGGTTTGCATGGTTTTCAAAATATTCAGTGCGGTTTGAATAAATGTTGCAGGCCAGATATAGTGCTTCTCGGAAAGAATTGGGTGAAGCTTCATTTTTCCCAGCAATTTCGTAGGCTGTGCCATGGTCGGGTGATGTACGTATCACAGGAAGACCGGCTGTGAAGTTTACTCCGTTTTCAAACGCAAGCGTTTTAAAAGGAATCAGGCCCTGGTCATGATACATGGCGAGTATGCCATCGAAACGGTCGAACTGCATCACACCGAAGAATCCATCCGGTGCGTAAGGACCAAATGCCAAAATCTTTTCATCGGTTGCAGCTTTGATGGCAGGCGCAATGATTGTTGCTTCTTCATTTCCCATCACACCACCATCACCGGCATGCGGGTTGAGGCCAAGAACAGCAATGCGTGGTTTGCGGATTCCAAAATCTTTTACCAACGAAAGATGCATGGTACGTATCTTATGAAGGATCAATTCAGTTGTAAGTAGTTCCGGAACTTTACTTAATGCTACATGTTCCGTTGCAACACCGATTCGTAATTTATCATGCACCAGAAACATCAAGTGATCTTGTGCTCCGAACTGCTGGGCAAGGTATTCGGTGTGTCCGGGAAAAGGAAAGCCCGCTTGCTGAATGTTGAACTTATTGATAGGCGCAGTAACCAGCACGTTTATCTTTCCGCGTTTCAGATCTTCGATGGCAGCGTTCAAGGCAAGGATCGATTGCTCGCCTGCAATTACAGTTGATTCACCCAAATCCACTTTTACTTCCCGATCAAAAATATTCACGAGATTAATTCTTCGTGGATGTGATTCATCTGCGTTGTGAATGGTGTTGAATGCGAAATCGGCAATGTCAACTGCTTTGCGGTGATAGGATGCAACGCGTGAAGCACCATAAATAATGGGTGTACACAAATCAAGAATCCTTGCATCAGCCAGTGTTTTAATAATCACTTCAAAGCCGATACCGTTGATGTCGCCCTGCGTAATTCCAACTTTAATTTTATTTTCGTCGCTCATAAATCTTATTTAATATTTTTCAGAAATTCAAAAAACAAACGTACACCCACGCCTGTGCCGCCAAAGGTACGATATCCGTCTTTACTTTCAATAAATGCGGGACCGGCTATATCCAGATGGATCCAGGGATAGTCGATAAAATGTGCAAGGAACTTACCGGCAGTAATAGCTCCGGCCTGTGAACCGCCGATATTTTTAATGTCTGCAATTTCCGATTTGATGGAATCTTCATAATCATCCCAGAAAGGAAATTCTGCGATCCGCTCGTGCACCTGCAATCCGCAATCTTTGAGTTTTTCCATGACACTTTTTGGAGCCGTGCCCATGCCGACCATTCCTCCGCGACCAATGGCCTGCGAAGCTGCACCCGTCAGTGTTGCAATGTCAATAACCAGTTCGGGTTTGTATTGTTTTGCATAACTCAATGCATCACTTAAAATCAATCTTCCTTCTGCATCGGTACTAAAAATTTCAACGGTAACGCCATTGTGCATGCTGAGTACATCGCCCGATACATAAGCCTTTCCGTCGGGCATGTTATCGGTACAGGGAATTAATCCGATTACATGTACCGGAAGTTTTGCTTTGGCAATAGCCACAAATGCTCCCGCTACGGCTGCTGCACCCGACATGTCGCTCTTCATGAAATCCATGAAAGCGCCGGGCTTCACATTTACACCACCGGTGTCCATCATCACACCTTTTCCTACAAGTACATATGGTTTTTTATTACTGTATTTTTTCGGTTTCCATTCCAGTATATTAAAAGTAGGCGGGTTGTTGCTTCCTTTGTTTACATTAATCAGTCCGGTAAATTTCAGCGAATGAATTTTTGCTTTCGTTAAAACATCTACATGAAAGCCGCATTGTTTCCCGAGTTTTGATACTTCACTGGAAAACTGTGTGGCAGTCATGGTGCAGGGAGGTTCGTTGATCCATGTGCGTGCAAGCAATGTTCCTTCCGATGTTGCAAGCATTTGTTCCAATGCAACTGCATATTTTTTTTCAGCAACAATTTTAATTTCTTTCAGCGAATTTTTCTTCTCATCCGCTTTTTCCTTGTATTTCAGAAACTGATAATTGCCCAGCACCATTCCTTCGGCAAGTGCGATCAGTGCTTCTGTATCGTTGATTGCATCGGCAATGCAGACACTTTTCATTTTGTGTTTGTTCAATGCAACACCAAAATGATCACCGGCACGGCGATATTTTTCCAACAGTGCGGGACGCTCTTCTTTCGATTTTTTTTCAGGAACAAAAATAAACAACAATGAATCGAGACGATTGATAAAAATCTTGTCTTTCTTATGTTCCAGCGATTCCTTTACATATTTTATTTCTGCTTTGCTGAGGCCGAATTTTTCGAAAGATGTTTTCTTTTCTGCAACCAGAAGGATGTTTCCACCTTTGGATATTTTGTCAGTGAGAAGTACTTGTGTATTCATATTTTAAATTTTATAAGGAGGTCTCCTGAATTATATGCAAATTTGTAAAAAATTTTCATATTTGCCCTGAAACCTTGTCAATTCTTTTGTGAATACCGAAGCAATTATACAGAAAGCCCTGCACAGCGAGTGGATCAGCGTTGATGAAGCATGCATTCTCTTTAGGGAAATGCCGCTGAATGAATTAATGGCGCTGGGTCACAACGTCCGGATGCAGCATCACAAGGAACAAAAGGTGAGCTGGATCATCGACCGGAATGTGAACATTACCAATGTGTGCAGCTGTGCCTGTCGTTTCTGTAATTTTCACTGTGCTGTGAATAGTGAAGATGCGTATGTGACAACATTGGAACAATACAGGAAAAAAATTACTGAATTATTTGAACTGGGTGGTGATCAACTTTTGCTGCAGGGCGGACTGAATCCCGCACTAGGACTGACTTGGTATGAAGATTTATTCAGGACACTGAAGCTGGAATTTCCTTTGTTGAAGCTGCATGCGCTGGGTCCTCCGGAGATTGCCTTTTTAGCGAAGAAAGAAAATACAGATTACGAAACTGTACTCACTCGCCTGATGAAAGCCGGGCTGGACAGCCTTCCCGGAGCGGGAGCCGAAATACTTTCCGACCGTGTGCGCAAAATTGTTTCACCTGCCAAATGCAGTACAAAAGAATGGTATGATGTGATGCGCGCTGCACATCAATTACATATGATCACTTCCGCCACCATGATGTTTGGTCATGCGGAAACACTAGAAGAACGAATGCAACACATGGCTGATGTGCGTGTAGTACAAAACGAGAAACCTGCGGGAGCGCCCGGATTTATTGCCTTTATCGCATGGCCCTTTCAGCAGAAAGATACGAAACTGCAAAAATTGCATGGAACATTTAATGCAGTAACAGAAGAAGAATATTTGCGCATGGTTGCAATCAGCCGCATCATGCTTCCCAATGTGGACAATATACAGGCCTCTTGGCTGACGGTGGGGAAAGAGGCAGCGAAAAAATGCCTGCATGCCGGCGCGAACGATTTGGGTTCGGTGATGATTGAGGAGAATGTGGTTTCGGCGGCGGGTGCGCACTTTACGATGACGCCGGAGGAGATGGTGAAGACGATTGGTGATGCGGGGTTTGAAGCGGCGCGGAGGAATCAGAAGTATGAATTTCTGAATTGAATAAAGAACAAGGAGCAAGGAACAAGGAATTATTCGAACTCATTTATTGATTTTATATGTATTCTCATGGCTCGCTTTGCTCGATTTCGAAGTGTTTGCTGAAATTCAGCAAATGAAGTTTTTCTATCTTTTTATATTTTAATAAACAGTTTCTTTTATTCTATTCCATCTCTTTTCAGTTCCGGGGGTTTATTTTCGGTGAGGTCTTTTGAGAGCTTTTTCAACTGGTCGAGCGGGATGGATGAAAAGATTTGTTTCCAGTTGAATTGCTGGGAAGACTTGCGCAAGTGGTAAAGCGGATGGGAATCGGGCAGTGGAAAGTTTTTATCCGGCTTCCAATACATGAAATCATAGGGTTCACAGTTTAACACCCGGCAAAGTTTTTCGACGTGATCCATTCGAACGGTGCGCAGGGTGTTTTGAATGAGAGAAGTTGCCGTATGCGGCGTGAAACCATTCTTTACAAGGAAAGAATACGGGCGATCGATGTTGCGTGCCCTGAAGATCTCGGTAAGATTGAAGAATAACATGGCTGCATGGGGTTTTAAATTGTTTGCTAAAGGCTTATGTAAGTTATACTGTTCAAGACTACGGGATGATTTTATCTAATAACGTTGGTACTGCACGAAATATTGTATATCATCTTCAAAAAGCGGGGAATATTGTTTTAAAAGTAAATGCAGCTGTTTTAAATGCTGATATTACTGTTATAAAAGATGTTTGGACTGTTCAAAAAATCAATAAAACTGTTGCAAAGATAAGTGCACTAATTCAAAAAGTAATTAGGCTAATTCGAAGTGACGGGATTACTGTTCGAAGTGACGGGAGCGTTAAGGGATTGGAAAGTTTGCTAAAGGAAAATGAATTGTAGCTTCCTGAAATTTACTTTGATCTTGATGGAATTGAATGGGGGATTGTTGGGTATGAGAGGAAAGTTTCTGCCACGAAAACACCAAAACACGAAAGTTCACAAAAGCTTTCTGCCACAGAAACACGGAAACACAGAAGTACACGGAAGTTCTCTGCCACCAAGACTCCAAAGTTCACAAAATTACAATGCCACGGAAACAATAATAAACACAAGTAGGCGAAAAGTAATTGGTTTATATGAACAGCTAAACGTATGGATTTTAAATAAAGGCTAAATATATTTTGAGGTTTAAGGAAAGGGTGGTATTTTTGGGAGCTTAGAAAAACAAAATGAGAAAATTAAATTGTTTTATTGCTTGTGCTTTTGGAAGACCAGATGTTGATGAAATTTATAATAAATCTTTAAAAAAGGTTTTAAAAAAATTAAACATTAATGCATTACGAGTTGATAAAATAAATCACAATGAAAATATTGATAAAAAGATTATTGAATTAATTAAAAAATGTGATTTTTGTATTGCCGATTTAACATACGCCAGACCATCTGTTTACTATGAAGCTGGTTATGTTCATGGAATGAAAAAAGAAGTGATTTTTACTGCTAGAAAAGATCACTTTTCATCCAAAAAGGAAGATCATTTAAAAATTCATTTCGATCTTTTAACAAAAAACATTATTAGCTGGAAAACCCCAAATTTTACTTTTGAGAAATCAATTTCAGAAAGAATCAAACTAATTACGACTCCAATTTATAAAAGTAACGTTAAAAAAGAGATTGATATTATAAATCAAATGACATTTAAAACATTATCTCTTAAAGAAAAAGTTTCTAAAATTGAGGATATATGTAAAAAAGAATTTAAGTCAAGGGGTTTTGTAGAAACTCAAATGGATTTAAGTCAACGCTTTAGAATTATTGCTAAAAAAACTAGATTTTCAAAGAATATTATACTTTTTCAAGTTGACAATAGTTTTACAGAGCACGATTTGTATTTATATAAATGGGAAGTTGAAAAACAAGTGAATTGGAATTTGGAGAAGATTAAAACAAAAAATGCAAACGTAATAGTATTATTGATCTCACTAATGAATTGCCCAGATAATAGAATTCATAAAATGTTTCCTTCATACAAAAGAGAATCGGAACAAAAAATATTTTCTTCGACAAAAATTAGTGATTTTATTAATCAGTCAAAATTCATTTTTATTGATAATGTGAAGTCATTAGAGGAGGTTAAAATTAAAATTAAAGAATTGAAGTTGTTTTAAATTATTTATAAAAAAGCAATTAAAATGAAACGCTTCATCATCCCACTTTTATTGCTTGCCGGTTGTGTTCAGCCAGAGAAGTATGAACCGAAATTTGAATTGGATTATTATAAGGTAAGTGTCAGGAATGACCAAGGACAGGTATATAAAGATATTGAATTTGCACGCCACCCAAACTGTGATACATTGGAATCAATCATTTATTACGGTTATAATAAAAAAGGGCTTTTGAATAAAGAAACAGAAATTCATTTTACCCATAAATATAATATCACTTATGCATATACTTACGATTCTTCAAATTTTCAAACTGCACAAATCTTAATTAATAGTAAAGGTGATACAACTTTTCAATTTAGATATGAGTTTGATAAAAAGGAGAATTGCAAAATAAGCAGACAGTATAAAAAGAAACTGATTCAGCAATGGCATAAGGTTTTTTTAGATTCAAAAAAAAGACAGATTCGAACAATATCTTATTATTATGATACAAATGATACAATAATCGATTCCACTTTTTGGATAAATGAATTTCAAAGTATTGAAAAAAATTATTCCAGAAAAGGTATTAAAACAACATATTCCGAGTTTTATGATAAAAAAGGAGAAACATGGAAGCAAATAAGGTACAATGATAGTGGGAAGATAGAAGAGATACTTTTATGGATACGTAATCATGAAAACAAACCTTTTCTTACTGTGTTTGTGGATAAGAATAATGAAGTAAAAACGGTTGCTGTTTACAAATACAATTCCAGAGGACAAGTGATGATAACGGAATGGTACAAACCAAAAACTGAGAAATGAAACACTTGCTGATCGTTTTGTGTCCTCTTTTTTTACTTCTCACTTTCTCTCAATGCAAAAAAGAGGAGGCAAGCTCAAAGTCTTTTGCAAAATGGGTTTCGGGCATGCCGGTTTTTGTTAAATCAAAAAGTAAGGTAAGTGAAATTGCTAAAGCACAAGCTGCAAAACGAAGACAGATGCCGGGTTTTTTTGAGCAGACACTGGTAGTAAATGATAAAATGATTACGAATACGACAGGGTTGAAAGTTTATCTTCTTTATAATTCTTTGTCCACCCGTTATGGTAAAATTCGTACTGGTGAACCTTTTCAGTCCAGCATTCAATTATGCGAAGCCGATGGTATGTTAGTTAATTTGTGGGGTCTTCAGTTTACACTCGAACCTGATGGAATAATCATTAACACCAAGAAGAAGCACTCTTGTAAAATTTTAAAAGAATGCAAATATTTTGGAACTAATTATAATGTTAATGAGTTACCAGATGGAACATTTAATATTTGGGAAAATCTAGGAAAAAAGACTAATAGTACAGAACTGGGAAATTTCGTTGTACATTCGAAACACTTGCAATGTCAGGATACAGGCAATAACCCCTTTAAACTATATCATGATGGTGGTGTTTTATGCTTTAATGGAATTGGAAATTTATCGTTCTTTGAATATGATACAAACCATAACGGTAAGAAAGATATTTATTTGTGCAATATGTATGACTGCTTAAGCAGGCTGGAGATATACAAAATCACGGATCAATGAAATTCAACCCTTCCCAATAATTTTCTATAAAGAAAGATCAACCATGAAAAAATTTATTCTTACATTTTGTTGTTCTTTGTTGCTGATTGTGTCCGCAAAGTCGCAGACGGGAAGCAGTGCGGAAATTATCAAATCGAAAGGCATCGGAATTCAGGCTTTGTTTTCGGAAAAGGTGGACAGTGTGTATATGCCGCTGATTGATAAATGTATTGAAATTGCCATGCTGAAGTTCAATGCAGAAAAGCATCAATATAAAGTGCACCCGATGATATTAGAAGATTCAGCCAGACTGATTCTGAATTTCAGTCGTGCAAAGTTCCGAACGAAAGAAGATAAAACAACGGGCTGTGTAGTTTCTTTACTGGGTTTGGTGGCTCTGCCCTATATAGTTTACATGGTATCGAAAGGGACATTTATTCTGGCAGCCTGGTATTATCCTGTTGATATAATTGATCTGAAAATTAAGGTGAATCCTGCTGTTTGTATCAATTACAAGTCAGCCTGGACATTTAATCTGAATTTTGATTCTTATTTCCAAAGCGAAATAAAAAGAAAGAAACGAGCTGAAAAAGTACTAACGAACAGATTACTAAAAATTTTAAAAAGAATTGACAGGCAGGTGATGAAATGCAGTGCCTAATGGTTGGGAAAAATTGTATCTTTATAAGAAATTTTTATGACCACCTTTGAGCTTAAAAAATTACTCATTCACAAGATTACCGAGATTAATGACATTTCATTTCTCAAGGCCATTAAAACTATTCTTGATTCAAAAACAGATCAAGAAGTTATGGCTTTAACATCGGATCAGCGCGACGAAATCATGGAATCGAAAAAGCAGATAGAGCAAGGCAATTATATAGATCAGGATAATCTAGATAAAGAAATTCGGAGATGGGTAAACAAAAATTAATTTGGTCGGATAAAGCCAGCAGACTGCTTCACAACATTCTTGTTTTTTATAATGAAAGGATTAAAAGTAAAACCTCTATGAAAAATCTTTTTCTCATATGCTTTGTATTGATTGCCGGCTCTGCCTTTGCACAAAATAATACAAACCTGCCGAAAGACACTTGCACTTTCGTTTTGCCGAATGTGATTACAGCCGGGTCGTATGAAAGGATTCACTTTTCAACCAACTGCAACTGCATTGAATTTAAAATTGAAATTTATAACCGCTGGGGAGAAAAAATGTATGTGCAGGAGAACCTCAATAATTATGAGCTCGGATGGAATGTAGATAAGGTAGAGAATGGCACGTATGTGTGGATGATCATTGCAAAATTTATAGGTGATTCGGAAGTGTTTGAAGTGAAGAAGACGGGGACTATTTCGGTGATGAAGTGAAAAGACCGAAGACCGGAGACGGAAGCCGGAAATGGAAATCTGCGCACATGCTTTCACGTTCTGGAAAAACGAAGAGATGGAAGACCGGAAACAGTTATCAGTGATCTGTAATCAAGTAATCAGTTCGCTGCGGCGGATGAAAAGCTTGCGCGCATGCTAGCGCCTTGGGTGAAAATGAGGCCGGGATTAGTTTTTTATAATTTTTCTGACAAAAGAATCACTATCTGCTTTCACGGAAACAACATAAAAACCTTGCGTTACGTTTAGATGTACCGGTAGTTTGCTGCAGTTATCGAAATTTTTGCTGAAAATAATTCTTCCTGAAATATCAGAAATTGTAACATCAATATTTTGATAAGCATTGCCCAAATCGATTGTAAAATCACCGGTTGATGGGTTAGGGAAAATGTTGACTTCATTCAGAGATGAATGTTCGGAGATACCTACCGGCTGATTTAACTTAAGAATAAATGCATCGTTGCTTCCTGCAGAAACAAGATTATAAATTCCTGCTCCGGGATCAAAGTCTACAGTACCCTGAAAAGAACCAGTAGTATAAATGTTACCTGTTGCATCCACCATTCCGGAATATGCTACTTCATCTAAAGTGTCTCCAATTTGTTTCACCCAAAGAAAATCACCGGCAGTATCAAGTTTCAGAAGATAAATATCGTTATTTCCTGCTGAAATTAAATTCTCAACTCCGGCCCCGGGATCGAAATCAAGGGTGTCTGTAAAAGAACCTGTTGCGTATAGGTTGCCAGAAACATCTGTAAAAATGGGTCCACTATAATTATACCCGGCGTTGCCAATTTGTTTAGCCCAGATAAAATTTCCAGCAGCATCCAGTTTTAGTATAAACATATCATTAAAGCCATAAGGAATTAAATTTGAGATTCCAGTACCCGGATCAAAATCAAGTGTATCTGAAAAAGTCCCGGTTATAAAAATATTAAAAAAAACATCCGTTGAAATTTCACCGCCATAATCATAATCATCGCTTCCAAATTTCTTTACCCATTTATAATTTCCCGAAGAATCCAGGTTAAGAATAAAAACATCGTATGCTCCATTTGAGGTTATATTGACTGTAGCGTATCCCGGATTAAAATCGGCAACACCATAAAAATTTCCGGTAATGTAAAGATCTCCGAAAGTACTAACGATCATACCCGAAGAAACACTTGGTGATGAATCTTCAATTTGTTTTGCCCAAACGAAATGAGCATGACGATCAAGTTTAAGAACAAAAGCGTTGCAAATATCAAGAAAACCAGCAGATAAATTGAAAACACCAACACCCGGATCAAAATCTACAGTATGAAAGAAATTTCCCGTTGCATATACATTTCCAAAATCATCAAGTGAAATCGCAGTTATGTTTTCACTATGTTCACCACCAAAACGAGTTGCCCAGACAAAATTTCCGGTAGCATTCAATTTTAAAATAAAGATATCGTAACCACCAGCAGAAATTAAATTACTTAATCCGGTGCCCGGATCAAAATCAGCTGTATCAGAAAAGGCACCTGCAAGGTAAATGTTTCCGAATGTATCTATTTTAATAGAACCTCCGTTGTCATCACCTTTTCCACCTATTTGTTTTGCCCAGATGAAGTTTCCGGAAGCATCCAGTTTTTGAACGAAAATATCTTTTCCACCTGTTGAAGTTAAATAGGACGTTCCTGCATTCGGATCAAAATCGACAGTACCCTGAAAGTACCCGATGGTATAAATATTCCCTGATGCATCAGTAGTAATTTTTTTACCCACATCACTTCCGGTTCCGCCTGTTTGTTTGGCCCATTCAAATGTTTGAGAAAATGCAGAAAGGCTGAAGAGCATTCCCAGTAATAAAAATAACGTTTTTGTTTTCATGATTTATGAATTAAGGTTAAGAACTTTGGCCGCTCAAAAGTATAAAATAAATGTTTATAATTTTGAATATGACCCATTAATAACACAACAGGTTGCATTGAGAAATATTTAATACCTTAGTAACGAATTTGAAAATGCGATGTATGAAAAAACTTCTTCTCTTATGCTTTGTATTGATTGCCGGATCTGCCTTTGCACAAAATAATAACAACACAACGAAAGACACCTGTGCGTTTGTTGTTCCCAATGTGGTAAGTCCGAATTCCAATATTGATCATCTGTTTGTGATATCTGCCAATTGCTATTGCGTTGAATTTAAAATGACCATTTTTAACCGATGGGGAAAAGAGATGTACAAGCAAGAAACGCTGAATAATTTTGTGGTTGGCTGGGATTATCTGAAGGCTCAGGAAGGTGTGTATTACTGGATGATTGAAGCGAAATTTCAGAAAGGTTCGGATGTGATTGAATTGGATCAGAAGGGGAATATTACGGTGCTTCATTAAAAATACGTCGTGCCTAGCGGCACTGTATTGCATTTGCAATGGGGACATATAATTATTAACACGCCTGCTCACAACTAACATTTTTTGTATTTTAGCCATCCGTGATTAAGAAAGAAACCATAGAGGCGATTCTGGATGCTGCCCGCATTGATGAGGTGGTGGGAGAATATGTTGTGCTGCGCAAGCGTGGTGCGAATATGGTGGGATTGTGTCCGTTTCACAATGAGAAAACACCTTCGTTTTCGGTATCGCCGGTAAAGGGAATTTATAAATGTTTCGGTTGCGGTAAAGCAGGAAATGCGCTCAACTTCGTGATGGAGCATGAGCATCTTTCGTATCCCGAAGGGCTGCGTTATCTTGCAAAAAAGTACAGCATTGAAATCGAAGAAGAAAAAGCTTCACCCGAAGAGGCGATCAATCGCGATAAGCGCGAAAGTCTTTTTGTTGTTTCTGCACTGGCACAAAGTTATTTTTCAGAAATGTTGACCGAAAGTGAAGAAGGAAAAGCGATTGGAAAAACGTATTTCGAAGAGCGTGGCTTCACCGATGATATCATCAAAAAATTCCAGCTGGGTTTTAGTCCTTCGCAACGGGATGCATTCTCGCAGCACGCGCTGGCCAAGGGATACAGCCCCGAACATCTGGAAGCAACAGGGCTTTCTATCTTTCATGAAGGCAAGCCGGTGGATCGTTTCCGCGGTCGTGTAATTTTTCCCATTCATAATATATCATCCCGCGTCATTGGCTTTGGCGCGCGTATCCTGGTAGCCAGCGACAGGGCACCCAAGTATCTGAATTCACCGGAGTCGGATATTTATCACAAAAGCAATGTGCTTTACGGCATTCACCTTGCCCGCAAAGCCATGGCAGAAAAAGATAACTGCTATCTTGTGGAAGGATACACCGATGTTGTTTCGATGCACATGGCCGGTGTTGAAAATGTAGTGGCATCTTCCGGGACATCGCTTACGATCGAACAGATACGACTGGTACGGAGATACACACCGAACATAACCATTTTATACGACGGCGATACGGCAGGCATAAAAGCCTCGTTCCGCGGGATCGACATGATTCTGGAAGAAGGAATGAATGTGCGCATCGTTTTGTTTCCCGATAAAGAAGATCCTGACTCTTTCGCCCGTAAAAACAGGCCTGCAGAAGTTCAGGAATTTATTGAAAAAAGTGCGCGCGGCTTTATTGATTTCAAAACTTCATTGTTGCTTCGCGAAACCGGGAATGACCCTGTGAAGCGTACGGCATTGGTAAAAGAAATTGCTTCCACGATTGCAATTGTTCCCGATCCGCTTACCCGCTCGGCCTTTGCGCGCGACTGCTCGGCCCGCATGAATGTGGATGAACAGTTGCTGATTCATGAAATAAACCGGATGCGAAAAAAACATTCGGAAAAGAAACGACCCGAGGAAGCCCAGCCGGAAGAGGGACTTCCGACTGAAGAATATATGTCGCCGGAACAATATGACCCGGATGACACAGAAGAATTTCAAGAAAAGGATATCGTGCGTTTGATGATGCTGTATGGTGCAGAAGAAATTGAATTCGAAGAAGAGGCAGAAGGAAAAAAGAGAAAAGTGAGAATGAGTGCAGCAGATTATATCATTCAAGAAATTCAGAATGATATTGAATTTGAAAATCATTCCTGCAAAAAAATATTTGATTACTATTGTGAACACCGCAGCCGTGATGAGTTTCCAACGGACAACAGTCTTACTGGACATCCGGATCATGAAATAAGTCATACCGCGATTAGCATGCTTCATCAGTCGTATACACTCAGTGATCACTGGTTAAAACACGGCATTGTTATTATGACGGAAGATAAAAAATTAAATTCTGCTGTTCGGCAAGCTGTGTTATTGTTGAAGTTGAAGAAAGTTGAAAAGAAATCGAAAGAAACGCTTCAGTTGTTAAAAGATGCAGTGAGTGATGAAGAGATGGAAGGATATCAGATTTTGTATGTTCAGCTAGACCAGATCAAACGCGAGATTTCGAAGGAGCTGGGTGTGGTCATCAATAAATAATTAAAGGACCGGAGACGGAAGTCAGAAGACCGAAATGGAAATTTTAAACAAACAAAGTAAGAAGTGATAAAGTCGAAGAACATAAGAGAAAATGAAAATTATTTGAATTCTTATTTTTTATTTACCCATTCGA
>JAZDMK010000066.1:0-29989 GCA_043800975.1 Bacteroidota bacterium
ATGAGAACCCACGGGAAGTGCTTCGTAATCGGCTTCACCATCGGGATCGGTTTCAACTTTTACACCTGAAGTGGCATCTTCGACCTGAACGAATTCGATGGGTTCGCCGGTGCTTTCATCGAGAATGACGAGCTGAACAAAACCTGAAGGTGCGAGAGGATCGGGGTTGGCGGTGTGTCCACGGTAATCATAAATTACACGGGAATTTTTGTAGAGGGTGATGAAATTTGCATCGGCATCATCGGTGAGTACAGCCAACTTGTCGATCTGGAAACGCAGTATATGACTGGCTTCGGAGTATAGTTTCTTCAACAGGCGCGTGTTGGTTTTGTGGGTAGCGCGGGCTGCATTGGCCTGAGAGAACGACTGCGTGAAAGCTGCAATCTGGTTGGAGAAATTGGCAAGCAGTACAGGATCGACGCCGTATGCATTGAGCTGTACAATGTTTTCGGTTGCTCTTTCATAAATGAGGTTGCATGTTTCGGCAAATACTTCATCGTTCATTTTTTCGAGTTCGTAACGAGAAAACTGAATGGATGTGATGAGTTGAAAATTTTCGATTGCATCGCAATATGCCTGCAGAGCAGATGAAATTTTGAATGCTGTTTTTGCTGTATGCTCTTTGTGTTTGTTTTTATCGAGGGTGAAGCCTGTGAGGTCGATGCCCTGTAGCTTTTCGACTTGTTTGATTTCAGAAACTTTGAGGCGGAAAGCCTGAATTGCATTGGTAAGAGCAATGATGAGCGCTGCTATTGCAGGGTTCTGATCGAAGATGGCGAGGACTGTATCATACATCCTGTGCCTGTTTAGCTGAGTTGTTTTCATAGCTGTAATTTTTTTTAATTAATAATAACGTTTTGTTTTTTTAAGAGGCCGGTGAACGGCTGCATGGGTAGAATCATGGTTACCTCCTTTTTTTGGTTAGTGAATTTGAAATATTAACGGAGGGATTTTGAAAATAGTATAGGTGAATTGTTAAAAAATGTGAAAATTATTTATTGCGATAAGGTGGTGGTGGCGGGTGATTGGGACTAAAACGATAGAGGACTTTTGAACAGCCGAACAATAGAACATTTGAGCCATCCCCGCCTGAACGGCGGGCAGGGAAGTACGAATAAATACGAACGTACAAATTACGAAATACGAAAACTTTGTAGTAGAAGTGGTAGTAGCAGGCCTTTGCGATTTTTTCTTTAACACATAGGCATCATAGAAAATTCACATAGGCACATAGGAATGCGGGCAAGCGTAGCTGGGGCTTTTCTTTTTTTTGCCACTAAGGCACCAAGACACCCCGTCCGAGCGGATGTTCATCCGGGCGGGCAAGTTTCACCAAAGTTTTTACTTTTCGGTTTTCTTTAACACATAGAATCAGTAGGAAGTCATAGGCACATAGAGAAAAGCTCAAAGTTGGGAGACAGAAGCTAGAAGATGACGATCCCTGAATAGTAATGACCGTTTTAATTTATCACTTAATAATTTTGTAACGTGCTGTTTTGTTTTCAGATGTTAACTGAAGAATGTATATTCCTTTTGTAAGATTTGAAATGTTGATTTGAGGATCAGATAATGAAAAGGGTTGTTGCAGCACTACCTGCCCAAGTTGATTGAAAATGGTTATCTCCGGATTTAGGAGTTGAACAGAGGTGTTAATATAAATCAAATCGCCGGCGGGATTGGGATACACTTCGATTGAAAAATTTTCTACATTATCATTTATTGCAGTGGTGCCGCCGGGAGCAACGAAGTTGGGTAAGCCGCATTTGCTTGTTCTTCCGCCCAAATAAATTCCGTTATCTGAAAAGTTGCATGATACTCCTGAAACGTCAGGAGAATTTATAGCAGCAAGATAGTCGTCACTGTATTTTGCAATATAGATTTTATCATCAGGTGCGTTTTGCATATAACCCGTATAATAAGGGTCGGGGCCTGTTACGTTACCTACTACTGTTTCTGATGCAATAATAGTAGCCTGATTGTTACTTGAAATATTGTATTGTGTGATTGGCGTATTCCACAAACGTGAAGTGTAGAGGTAAACCCCATTTGGAGAGAATGCACAGCCCCAAGCATATGTGCTTGGTATAATTATACAATTGGATAAAACACCCGTATTACAATTGAAATCATACAATTCGTATTGTGTATTATATATTGCAGAACAAATTTTATTACCTTTTGGAGCAACTGTCATCTGACCGCAGGCAAGAGTTGTGTTTCCAGACATTGATGTTCCGATTGTACTTACAACTGGAGTTGTATTCAATCCAGAAGAAGTCAATAAATATGCATTATAAGAGCCGCTTCCATAGGGATGTGCGATGACCCAAATGTCCAGACCATTGGCGTGATATGTTGCACACATTCTTTCAGTAGCAGGGTTGAGTAACATTACATTTTTTACTGCAGTAACATCACCATCACCACTGTTGAGAGACATGTCTATAACAGAATATTCCAAACCTTTTGCGCCATTAAGATAATCAGTTGTAAAAAGATAGTACAAAGAATTGCTACCAGGCTGCTTAACTGCAAAAGCGCAGGTTCCTCCGGAGATATTTCCCTGAAGACCGGAACCGTTGGGCATAACCGTATGGTTTCTGTTCCAAACTGATAAACCATTCGAATAAAATAAAAGAGAGCCGGTTGATTTGTCTGCAACAGTAGCTGAATTATCTATTGTAGCCATTGCATTGTTGGTAAGTGCGACAGGTGATCCTGAATTAAAATCCAGACCAGCATTATCACCAAAATACCAGATATTTTTTTCATTCTGAGAAAAAGATGAGAATGAAAACAGCAAAAATGCTATTGAAACAAGGAATGTTTTTTTCATGGGGTTGGGTTCATTTATGTGCTCCAAAGATAAACAATAAAAATGAAAATATGAAAAAGCGCGAAGACCGGAGACAGAAGTTAGAAGAAAATACAGCATGCGGTGGCAAGGGCTTAGCGGTTTTCGTTAACACATAGAATCAGTAGGAAGACATAGGCACATAGAAAGTCAGTGGCAGTTGTAGTGGCAGTCTCTCGTCGAAGTACAAATGTGTACGAACATACGAAGTACGAATTTCAATACAAATATTTGCCACCAAGACTCTAAGACACCAAGCTTCACTAAAAAATACAATGCCATGAAGCGCAACTGAGTCCGCCGCGGCGGGCAAGTTTCACCAAAGTTTTTTTTACTTAGCGGTTTTCTTTAACACATAGGCAACAGTAGGAAGGCATAGGCACATAGAAAAAAGCGCGAAGATTTAAGCAATTGGCAATAGCAAACAGGCAAATTCACACTCCCTTTGGAGCGAAAAAAGATAAACAATTAAAATCTTAAAACCAACGGCACAAAAAGACCAACAGAAAGCATGTGTTTTTTTGCAAATAAAAAAAAGTATACATTTGCATATCCCTAATCGGGGCTGCGATCATAATAGGGATTCTTTTTTATGGTGGGAAAATCGCAGTCCCTTTTTTTATACCCTGAATTTATTTTTTTTGCAGAAGCTGCCTGACAAGGAGCCGGACTTCATTTCGGTATGCTATGCTTACAATTATTACCGAAAATGCCAGTATAGCAAGGTTATTCAGGTGTGGCTGCGTGAACAGGGGCAGGAAATAAATAGCCACAATAAATGCTGAAAAGAGCAATGGCAGCAGAATGAATTTCAGTAAATTGATTTTGAAATGATAATACCGGTTGCTTGCGAAATAAAGTAAGAGTACCTGAACGGGTTTGATTATAACCAAGGTCCATACTGCGCCCATGATTCCCAGCTGGCGAATCAGAAAAATACCAAGCCCAACCTGTAGCACGGCGGCAATAAAAAAGACGATCGGCAGTACCTTTGTTTTTTTGTAGAAATAAACGGGGGCAAGATACATGCTCATCAGCCCGCGGAATACAAACTGCACGGCAAGCAATGGTAAAAAGCCAAAGGCAATGTAAAAGTCCTTGTTGGTAATAATTGCCGGAAGCGCAAGCGGCATAATGAATATCACAAAAGGAATCAGGAGAATTGAAACGGCAGTGAACCCGCTAAAATACCGGTTTACCTCAACAGTGCTGGTGCGGGAAGTATTGTTAACCCAAATATCGAACACCTTAGGATAGATGGCAGCTGTTAATCCATTCTGAAAAAAATCGACAACGATGATGCATTTAAGACCAAAATCGTAAATAGCCACTTCGGTGGGATTGAAATAATCGTTGATAATAAACCTGTCGATATAGTTAACAATCCACAGCAGCGCAGAATAGGCCAGCAAAGGAAGACAGAAATTCAGGATGGTTTTGAACAATTCCTTTTTGATACGAAAGCCAAATTCATGGATAAAGAAATAAAGTGCAAGAATAAATATCAATACGCCTGAAAGAAGACGACCCCACATAGGGCCAATGAGTGTGTATGGATAAAGAAATATTCCGGCCAATGAAATCAGAATTGTGATTGCAAAGTTGAACGAATTGACCCAGAAAAAACGTTCGGGTTTTTGCTGGTTAACCAGCAAATTGGCATAGGTGCGGAAGAAGCTGTTGAATATCCCGGTAAGGACGCTCATGAGCCCGTATGGAAAAAAAGACAGGGAACTATCGCGAAAAAGCACATTGAACAAAGGCTCGCCCAGAAAGAGAGAGATAAGGGTAAGGCCGGCGCCGATGATAACAAGCGAAGCGACAACAGTACCAATATTATCTTTCAGTTTTTGTTTGTCGTTTTTGCAATCGTAATAATACACTCCGATGTAAGAATCGAAGCCGAAGTTGGCCAGTACCTGAACGGCAAAAGTAATGCTGACATACAGGGTAAGATTTCCAAAATCGGCTGTTGAGAGCAGATTGGTATAAAAAGGAAGAAGGATAAAACCTGAGAAAAGCGGCAGTGACCCAATGAGGGAGTATATAAGGGATGACTTTATAAACTTGGTTGAAATCATAATGCTGTGTAGCTGTTACAAAAGTAAGTTTTTTTTTTACTTTTGCCTGTACAATGATTTTCTATGACAGATTTTGATGAAATGATGCCTTATTTAAAAGGCGAAAAATTCGATAACGCAAAAAGATTTACATATAATTTTTCGGACAACCCGCTCGCGGGCAGAGAAGAACTTATTGTTGATCTGATACGCGGAAAAAAAGCGATCCATGTGGGATGTGTGGATCATGTGGAACTGCTTAAACAAAAAATTGATGAGAAGACCTGGTTGCACGGGATGATGATGGATGCAACCACGCGCTGCCTTGGGGTTGATATAAACTGTGAAGGAATATCCCTACTGAAGCAGGAATTTAAAATTGACGACCTTGTGTGCCACGATATAACTTCGGAAAACAAATCGGCCGAAATAGAATCCGACCACTGGGACTATGTTGTATTGGGTGAAGTGCTGGAACATATTGATAACCCTGTACATTTTCTGAGCAGTATCCGAAAAAACTATAAAGGCAAAATTGACAGGATTATTGTATCAGTACCGAATGCTTTTAAAATTTCGAATTTTAAAAGAGTCAGAAAAAACGCCGAAGAGATCAATACCGATCACCGTTATTGGTTTACACCTTTTACGCTTGCAAAAATACTGGTGGATAGCGGGTATAAACCCGAGAAGCTTTTGATGGAGCTGAACGGGAAGGTGAGGAACAGAGGGATTATCCACAGAATGATTTTAAGGAAATACCCATTGCTGAGAGACGGTCTAATGATAATTGGATCGCTTTAATTTTTTGAAAGTAACTAAATTTAAGAATGAACATTTGCTTTATATGCCCGGAATATCCGGAAGGACCGCATGGTGGTGTGGGGACGATGACGAGAGTGCTTGCAAGAGAATTGGTAAGAATGGGGAATGAAGTAAGAGTAATTGGAGTGTATCCCGAAAGTTATCCATCGCCCGATTATGAAGAAGACCAGGGAGTGAAAGTATGGAGGGTGCGAAGTAAAAAAGGAAAGTTTGGATGGATCGGAGCCTGGAGAAAACAATATAAAATTGTTAGGAAGTGGGCAAATGAAAAAGAAATTGAAATTGTTGAAGCCCCTGATAGTTGTGGGTGGTTTGGATTATGGCGAAATATTGGAGTTCCGCTTGTATTGCGTTCAAACGGTTCAAATACATATTTTGCAAAAGTTCTTAATTACAAACCCAACCGACTTACAAAATTTCTTGAATCCAGTTCATATAAAAAAGCTTTTCAATACATATCAGCATCAATGTTTACAGCTATTGAAACACAAAAGGTTTTCAACCTGAAAAAAGATTTTACTATTATTTATAATGGAATTGAAATTCCAAAAATCGAGAACAACCTTGATAGTACTAAGCGTCATAAAAATAAAATTGTTTTTGCAGGAACATTAATTGAAAAGAAAGGTGTGGTTGAGCTTGTGAAAGCAGCTAAAATTTTGCATAAAGAAAATATTGAGTTTGTGCTTGAGATTTATGGGAAGGATACTGTCACCCCAGAACGTGGATCCATGATAGATTTTCTTTCAAAGAATTTATCAGAAGAAATAAGAAAGAAAATTATTTTCAAAGGCCATGTTACAAGAGAAGAACTTTTTCAATTGTATCAAAATGCAACCTGCGCAATTTATCCATCCTACGCAGAAGCATTTGCTTTGGCTCCTTTGGAAGCAATGGCATGTGCATGCCCTGTAATAAATACAAAACTAGGTAGTGGCTGCGAATTAATTGTCAATAATGAGGAAGGTTTGTTGATTGATCCAAGAGAACCTGCCGAAATTGCAAATGCATTAAAAAAAGTAATAAGCGAACCTGAATTCGCATCCAAAATAGGATCAAATGGTTTGAAGAAAGTAAAGAATTCTTTTTCAAAAGAAGTAATGGCAGAACAAACTATCAGCTGTTTTCAGAAAACTATTTCTGACTATAATATCAAGTTTGGTATTACTGAATAATTATTTTCTTAATAAAACTTTTATCTTCTTTTCTTAAAGACAACAAGTAACAACCGGCATCAACATTATTATTTATGTTGACTATATAGTCGCCACCACTTGCTTTACACGTAACAGGAATTTCTTTTCCACTCAAATCGAACATAGTAATGCTATAACCCTCTTTCAGATTTCTAATAGCAAAACTCCCATTATTGGGATTTGGGTATATGTTAAAATCAACTTTCAATTCCTCAATGCCATAAGTTATTGGTCTGTATTCCCAAAACTCATTCGAATATGTGCCGTTCGTATACACTCCACAACCAATATATCCCTTGCCATCGTGGCTAAAACCAACAGTTGCAGCACTTAATACACCCGGATAGGGAGCTCTTGACACCCATGAGTCTGTAGATGGAAAGTATTCGTAAAATTCGTTTGTAAATACAGGGCCACTGTCGCCAATCTTACCGGTTCCCATAAAGCCGGAACCATTTATCGAAAAACCAACTGAAGCGTGCAGCGGGTTCCCGGGATAATTACTTTTTTGAATCCAGCTGTTTAATGCAGGATCATACATCCAGACATCATTCTGAAAACCATAAGAATCATCGTTCCCTGTTGCAACATATCCTTTACCATTTACTACAAAATAGGCTGGATGATTTCGGGAGGTACTGCCAACGTCAGCTTTCTGACTCCATGAATTTGTTAACTGATTATACTCCCAGCAATCTTTTAGGTATGGCGGAGCACCGGGTGATCCGCAGCAGATGTATGCTTTGGTGCCAATTGAAAAAGCAGCCGCAGTATATCGGGCAGTGCCGGGGAAATTTGCTTTGGCAGTCCATGTATTGGTTAAAGGGTCATACTCCTGCAAATCATTTAGCATGGAGGTTCCATTATGACCCATTGCAACATAACCTTTATTGCCTATGTTGAAGCCTGCTGCGCCGTATCTTCCGGCTCCCGGGATATTCGCTTTTTGCGACCATGTGTTTGATTGCCAATCCCACTTCCAGAAATCATTTGCAAAAGTACCTGAGCCTACAACTCCGGCACCAATATAACAACCTGAATCAAGCGCAAAGCTTGCCGCATTATACCTTGGAAGACCATCGAAATCTTTTTGGCTGAACCAGGCATTCTGACCGAATGAAGTTGTTGAAATTGCCAAAAACAAAAAGAAGAGACATTTTTTCATAAAAAATGATTTAGAAAATTAAGCAAAATGATTATTTATTTATAATAATAACCTGAGTTAATACAACACATTCAATTGATTCAACAGAAATAACATATTTGCCCTGAGAGAGAATCGAAAGATCGATCTGAGAATGCTGGTTTGTGCGTGTGGCTTCAAAAACCATTCTTCCTGACTGATCAAAAACATGTATCGTTTTCAATTTGTTGTTTTTTGAAATAATATTTACCGGCCCGTTGGATGGATTTGGGAAAATCATTTCAGCTGCTTTTTCATGCTGCTCAACAGCTTCTGCTTTGGGGCGGTATTCCCAGAATTCTTTTGAATAAGTGCCTCCAGGTATGTATCCACTTCCAATGTAACCATAGCTATCCAGGCAAAAACCTATGGCATTACGAACCAGAGGCCCGCTGTATGATGCTTCTGTTGTCCAGGAATTTGTTGCAGGGCTGTAATCATAAAAATTTGAGTGGTTGCTTCCACCTAAATCAGACTGCCCTGTTCCCACATAGCCCCAGGAACCTATGCTAAACGCACATGATGCTTGCGTTGGAATAGGGAAATCCTGTCTTGAAGTCCATGTATCTGTTAAAGGATTATAGGCATAAAAGTCCTGAAGTAAGTTACTGGCACTACTATAACCTGTTCCAAAATATCCAGTGCCATTGATCGCAAAAGCAATCCCACCCAGTCGGGCATCACCGGGCACATCCGATTTTTGTGACCATGCATTGGTCACTTTGTTGTAGGCCCAAACAGAACTCAGATAAGGTGAAGTACCGATAGTTCCACAACAGAGGTATGCAGATGAATCGATGACAAAAGTAGCAACATTATATCGGGCACTGCCGGGAAAGCCTGCTTTGGAAGTCCATGAATTTGCAACCGGATTATATTCATATAAATCGGTTTGAGGAGTATTGGAAGAATTACATCCCAAGCCAATGTATCCCTTGTTGCCAATTGCAAAGCCTGCCGGACCATATCGCCCGGTTATTCCGGGAACATCAGCCTTCTGAGACCAAGTGTTTGTGGTTTGCGAATACTCCCACAAATCATTGTCCCAACCACTTGAAGTTAAACCGCAAGAAAAATATCCTTTTGTACCAATCGAAAATCCGGCACCACAATAGCGGGAATCGCCAGTAAGGTCTGCTTTACGAACCCATGTATTCTGGGCTGATAACTGAACCCCCAGCATTGTGAAGATTACAATTAGAAGGAAAGTGTTTTTTTTCATGAGATTTAGTTTTGTTTAATTATTTTTTTATAAAAAATCAGGTCGCTTTTGATGAGTTGCAGATAATACACTCCATTTTCTATATTTCTCAAATCAATGTGTGTTATCGATTTTTCAGAATAACAGGGTTGGATAACAATTCTACCCATTGCGTCGAATACACATATCGTATAATTTGAAAAGGTAGTTTTTACTGTCAGGTTATTTCCTGCAGGATTCGGGAAAACAGAAAAGTTTTCATTCAAATCTGCATTCGATATGCCCAGTGGAATCACCTGATAACAGGAAGAGGTGTCGACACAACCTTCCTGATTAATGATTACAGCATAATGCCCTGAATCGACAGGAGTGAATGTTTGTGAAGTTTCGCCGGGAATGATTGCTCCGGTGTTGCAATTGAACCACTGGTATGTTGCAGGGGAAACATTAGCTGTTAGAGAACCGGTTCCGGGTGTAACCGAAATGTCGATGTCGATCAAATGGAGATGCAGAATCACAATGCTGTCGCAACCCTGATAGGATGCAAGGGTATCGGTGAATGTACCGGCATTTCCGGTAGTGCCTCCGCCGGGCAGAACATAAATATCGCCTTTGCATAAAGAGTCGTACACATTTGTGATGGTAGCCGGAATAACGGTAAGGGTTGCAAAAGAAGAAAGAACAGCGCCGCAGGTATTCAATACCACACAACGGTACTTCCATGTATTCGCAGTAAAAGGCGTTTGGTTTATAAAAAGCACGGATGTGGTCCAGCCGGAATAAACAGGCGAAGTACCCGCCGCAGAAATGTTAACCCATCCGCCACCGTTGTTTACCTGCCACTGGTATGAAGTGGCCCCGCTTGCAGATACATCAAATGTAGCCATTCCACCCGCACAGATTGAGAAGTTAGCAGGGTGTGTTGAAACAGAAGGCAGAGCTTCAGGGGTAACCACAAGGGTTTGCGCAGTGGTCGTGTCACAAATATTATACGCAACTACAGATATTGTTCCTATGCTGGAGGTTGGAGTTACATTGATTGAGTTGGTTCCCTGACCGGAGTTGATGACCCATCCTGCGGGAATGGTCCATGTGAAGTTGACACCGGATGCAGCAGGAACGCTATAGGTGGTGGATGTTCCGGCGCAGGGTGATGCGGATCCGGTAATAGCCGTTGGCTGCGTTGGTATTGGCAAAATAGAAACCGCCAGTGTGCTGGCAATACCATCGCCGCATAGATTTGATGGAACAACACTCACGTTTCCGCTACCGGCAGAAGTGGTGACCGTAATTGAATTTGTTCCCTGCCCTGTAACAATTGCCCAGCCTGATGGAACGGACCATGTGTATGTAACACCAACAACATCGATAACACTGTATGTTTGAATGGTGCTTTCACAAACGCCCGTAGGGCCAGTGATTGCAGAGGGTTGTAAAGGCAGAGCTCCGCTAAGAGTTACAGCTAAACTTTGAGGTGCAAGGTTGCAAAATGAAGGAGGAACAGCTGCTACTACAGATCCTGCAGAAGATCCTACAATAACTGTTATGCTATCGGAACCTTGTCCTGAAAGTATTGTCCATCCCGGCGGAACAGTCCATGTATAACTTCCGGATGTATCAGGAGAGATATAATAACTTTGAGTTGTTCCGCCGCAAGGAGATAAAGGTCCTGCTACAGAATAAATCAAGGTGTCGCAATTATTGAAATTCCAGAAAGTAGGCAGGCCAGCCAGTGCATGTTTGGTGCCCAAAAGGACTCCAATGTCAGTGAAGTTACATCCAGTGCCCAATACATCAGGATTGTTTATCACAGCAATGTTATTTTCTCCAAATTTTGAAGCATAAATTTTATGATCAGGACCTAGTTGTAAATACCCAACCCTGTATCCTGACGGGTCTGATCCGGTGACATTTCCAACAGTAGTGACAGAAGCAGCAATCGTGGCCGCATTTCCGCTTGATAAATCAAATTGCTTAATTGCTGTTCCATACCATTGTGTGACATAAAGAATATTTCCGCTAGGGGAAAAAGCAACGCCCCATGAATTTGAGTAACCAGATAATGTTTTAACGTTCGACAAGGTTCCTGTTGATTTATCAAAATCAAATAATTCAAAGTGTTGTATGTCATAGATTGCACAGCATATTTTATCACCCTGAGGTGACGCAGCCATCTGCCCGCAGGCATTGTTTGTAGAACCTGTATGTGTTGCGCCAACTGTGCTTATAACAGGTATAGTGTTTAAACCTGTTGATGAAAGGAGATAAGATTTGAAAGAGCCACTATTGAATGGATGAGTAACAATCCATACATCAGTATTGTTTGAATGTCGGACTGCGCATATTTTTTCGGTAGAAGGAGTGTAAAGCTGTACGTTTTTTGTGGTTGTTACATCACCAAGACCACTGTTCAGATTCATGTCGATAACTGAATATCGCAAGCCACTCGATCCAGCAAATCCATCTGTAGTAAAAAGGTAATAATTGTTATTATTTCCTGGTTGTTTTACAGCGAAAGCGCAGGTGCCGCCCCCATAGTTACCCAGTATGCCGCTGCCGTTGGGCATGATGGTATGATTAGCATTCCATATTGAATTGCCGTTCGAATAGAACAGGAGGGCACCCGTGTTCGGATTGGCTACGGAAGCGGTGTTATCGTCTGCCGTCAAAACCCCGTTTGTTATGGCAAAAGGTGTTCCGCTGTTGAAGTCGAGACCTGCCTGATTTCCAAAATACCAAATATTATTTTCCTTCTGCGCAAATGCGGAGCAAGCAAACACCAGCATGATGAATAAGAAGTAAAGTTTTTTCATATTGATATTTTATTTAATGGGCTATCGCTTCAAATTTATAAAAATAAATTGAGATTAAACTAAGGGAAAACGAAAAAGATAAATGAAATTTATTTAATCACATTCACATGCCCGGCTTCTTTAAGCTTTTTATCAAAGCCTAATTGCTTGTATATAACAAGCCAGACATAGACGCCCTGCTGCACCAGCTCTCCTTTATATGTGCCATTCCATCTGTGATTAATGCTTGTAGAATGAAATAATTCTTCCCCCCAGCGATTATAAATATAAAATTCAAAATTATCGGGATCGATGCCAATGCCCGAAGGACCGAAATAATCGTTGATACCGTCGGCATCAGGGGTAAATGTATTCGGAATATAAAAAGTGGATGCATCATTGACAACGATTGTAAAGTAAGCCGTGTCGGAACAACCATTGATATCGGTAACGATCAGCATGCCTGAATAGGTTCCGGCCGTATTGAATGAATTTATTGGATTCTGCAAAGTGGAGGTGGATCCATTGTCCCAAGTCCATTGCCACGAAACCGGATTCCCACTTGACTGATCGTGAAAACTTACATCCGGTTCGTCGACTGTGATGTACGAAGGAGTCCACGAGACTGCTGCTTGGGGACCAGCACTGGCAGATATTTGTGCAGTTGCGGTATTCGAACAGGACAAAAGCGAAACAGTAACCGAATAACTTCCGGCCGGAAGGTTCGTAATAGTTTGTGTTGTTTCACCATTGCTCCAGACATACGAATATTCAAGCGGGTTTCCACTAACCACAGCCGTTGCCGCACCCCCCTGGTTGCATGTGGCGTCAATTGTTGTAATGCTTAAGGTGATTCCGGCAGAAGTAGTAATGGTAACAGAATTAGAAGCAGAGCATCCATTGGCATCGGAAACAGTAACTGTATAATTTCCGCCGGGAAGATTAGAAACTGTTTGACCTGTCTGAACCGGTGTTGTATTCCATGTATACGTATAAGGAGCCGTTCCCCCGCCGGACGTAGCTGTAGCAGAGCCGTTGGAAAGATTACAACTTGTGCCGGTTACATTTGAAAATACAGGAACTGTTGGTGACGGATTAACAGTAACGTAAACAGAATCTCGGGCAGATCCGCAAACAGAGCCGGAAGCAGAAACAATATACCATCCCTGATTTGCAACCACTGCATTGGGAACAGAGGGATTTTGTAATGCAGAATTAAAGCCGTTTGGACCAGACCATGTGTATGAAGAATATGCATTTGTAGTTTCAAACAAATGAACAGAATCGCCGCTGCAGACGGGGCTGTTACTGGCGGCATTCACAGGCAGTCCGCCCGCAATAACCGTGATGCTATGACATACAGAATTCCACCCGGGCAGCCCTTCATCAACAGTAAGAGAAATATTATATACTCCTGTAGTATTGTAAGAAATTGGGGGAGGATTCTGAAGCGTAGAATAATTTGTGCTTGCGTTTGTACACCCGGTATAATAGAGACGGGAAATAGTGTTGTTGTTTACATTCGTAGTAAAAGAAACCAGCGTGTCATCAACACGAACGATGGGTGAAATAGAATGTGGAAAGTCGAAGCCTGCAATGTTGCCAAGGGAAGTTGCATTGGGCACTCCTGTAATTCCACTCGTAAAATCGAGCCGGACAATATCATCTGAATTTTGATTAACTACCAGCCCAAAAATCTGATTGCAGTCGCGAACAATGGTAATGTCGCGCGGCATGTTGAATGTACCGTTGATGTTTCCCAGATTTGTTCCGACAGGAATATTTAACAGGGAAGAACCGAAATCCAATCTTGAAATTGTATTGTTATCGCGGTTGGTTACAAACAAATACCAATTGCCATTATCTACGATCGGGCAAATGCCAACGGGCGCTACTAAGCCTCCAATATTTCCAAGATTAACGCCGGTAGGTGTATTCGCCAGTGAGCTGCCAAAGTCGAAGCGTGTAACCGTATAATTATCTGCATTGACGGTAAGCCCGTGCCAGTCGGCTCCGTTTTTAAAAACATACACATCCACCGGATAAGATAGGGTTCCGATATTGCCCATGCTCACTGCTGTAGGCACATTGGCCAACGAGGTTCCAAATGATAAGCGAATAATTTCGGGGGTAGACTGATCGCCAACAACGATTCCATACCAGTTGCCAGCGTCAAATTCAATATCAATTCCTTCCACCTGATAAGGAATAACGCCACCCAGACTGCCAAGGTTAACAGCCACGGGGTTGCTGAGCAGATCGGGCCCGAAAAAAAGGCGGGTAATGGTTCCGGTATTTAAATTTGTTGCAAAGCCATAATAATCTGTACCGTCTTTGGCAATGTCAATAAATACAGGCTTGTCGAGAGAACCCAGATTCCCCATGTTTGTACCTGAAGGAGCAAAATTTATGGATGCAGAACAGAAGTTCCATGAGAAAGTAGTTCCGCCAACGGAAGTGTTTGTGATTGTAAAAAGTTCGTTTACGCAAACGGTATCAGGAAGAGTGAATTCAGCCTGTGCATTGCTTTGGGATGACGTAAGAAGGAATGAAAATAAAATAATAATTTTATAAAAAATCTTTCTGTGTGAGCTATTCATCTCTGACTATTCAATCAATAAAAAAAACAAATTTAATAATTCAAAAGTAAAAAATACTTTTTGATTTATAATCAAGACGGTTTATAATAATATTAGTTGCTTGTATAAAAACTGAAATCAAAACGCCCGGTTAATACCCACCACATAACGGAACATCAGGTAGTCCTTTTCCACTGCAGGAATGCGGTTCAGGAAGAAAGGCATGTCGAAGCGAATGGTGAAGGGTTTCACTTTATTGAACGGGCCCCAGTTTTTGATTGATAATGCAAAACCTAATCCTGCATCAGCGCGAATGGAGCACATCTGAAGCATTTCGTCCGGTTCCGATATATTAATCATACCGGCATCACCAAATAAGTATGATTTTATTTTTATTACATCCCGTAAAAAGCGTGGTCTAATTGGTATCAGCTTATCAAATTCAAGTTCTGCATTGATAGCACATCCCGTGTTTCCTTTATAAACGGCCATTACATTTCCGTATTCATCTTCTTCAGCGCCGAGATAGCCTGCATATCCACGCAAATTTAAACCACCGCCCATTTGAAAATGATTGGTTTCAATGCCATAGTCAAGCCATGTGCGGTCTACAAACCCAACAGAGCGACTGAATTTATTATCCATCATTTCTTCCGGATTTGCACCGGCCAGATACAACATGGATTCTATGGGCCAATCTTCACCAAACCCAAGCTGACCAAATAATCGTGTTTTTAAATTCAGCTTGCCGATTTTCTGGCTGTTTACATTACACAAAGTAATCTTAGAAAAATTAAAATCATCAGTGAAAGCAGCAGAGCGGAAAGAGAGGTCCAGCGTATTACCTCCGTTTTTATACCATTGATAGTTTCGATATAAAAATGATACGGCATTGTTCAGCCAGGGAGAATTTTTGCTGGTTGAAAGCGACCATTCATCCGGATAAAGCAGGTAAGCCCTGTCGTTGCTGTCAGCACGAAATAGCGAGCGCACACCGATTTGAAAATAACTATTTTTTATCGTGCGGTCGATAAAAATTCTCCCGTTATACATCCCGTCGATGATGTGTATTTTCGCACCCCAACCTGTATTCTTCGAAAATTTATCCAGCGTATTATAATAATCTGCCCATACCGAAAAATCATCATTTTTATTGACACGACCGATCCAATCATAAGTCTGTTGCCCGAATCCTGTATTAAACCAAAAGTTCAGATCCAGAAAATGCTTTGCCTGCATATAACTTCCATCCATGTGAAAGCCGATACGTGCTCCGTCGAATCCGTTCCACCAGACATCCGGTCGCGCATACATGTCGTATCCCTTCCAGCTTGGAACCTGGTATTTAAAATTATCGAAATAATAACAGATGGGTAACATCTTCGAATTGTTCAGCATGTTCACATCACCAAGCCTGAATGATGTGTCAATCTTTACATCGCGAATTCCATCTGGAACAATTACATGTGCTTTGTAGGTTCGGTTCAGATTTGCATAGCCGGTCCATTTGGGTAATACTGTCGCTTTTGTTTCTTTTTGGAACCATGTGTTTGGAATATGAAAATTGATTACAGAATCTTCTTTTGTTTTAACAAAAAAATCAATGGGCATTTGCATATCCCCTTTTCTTTTGAATGTGATAATATGCTCGTCCTTCGCTTTTCCTTTTTTAATGCAGCCTACAGCATAGTCGATGGTTCTGTTTGTATTAATCCACTGATCGAAAAACCAGTTTAAATCTGTTTTTGTATAACGAATTACTGAAGAGCGAAAGTCATCAATATACGGATGACAGAATTTCCATTCATGAAAATAATTCTGAAGTGTTTTGAAAAAAAGTGAATCACCCAGCACATACTGCAAGTTGAAAAGCATCACACTTCCTTTGCTGTATGCCTGATGATAAGGCCCGCCCCACGGGGAATCGGAAATATAATTATCGGAGTGAATATTCAGTTGCGCGCCATCCGTCATGATCGCATTTTGCATGTACTCTCTGTATGAAGTATAATATCTTTCAGGAAAATCAATGCGTGGATTATTGTCATTGATGATTCTATTCAGTTTTGACGCGGAATCTTTCGCAAACATTTCGGTGGCCAGTGTGGAAATAAAAGTTGTGAATCCCTCATCCAGCAAAGGCTGATAAGTTTCATTGTTCCCCAACATTCCAAAGAACCAGTTGTGACCCACTTCGTGAGCAAGCAAATAAGTGAACTCAGGCTCTTCACCTGAATCCATTGTCAACATTGGATATTCCATGCCTTGTTCGGCATCTGAAACAATAATTTTTGGATATTCATACATCCCGATCATGCCGGAATAATATTCAATAATTCGCTTTGTTAAATGCGGAGCTGTTTGCCAGCGTGATGCATGGGGCTCCTGCACCAGTGCAACGCATTTGATTCCGTTCCATTCTTCTTCGCCAATTCGAAAAGTAGGATCCGCCAGAAACGCAAAGTCATGCACATTGTTTGCTTTGAATTTCCATGTTTTTCGCTGTGTGCTGTCGTAGGGAATAATCACGGAAGGTGCTTCATTCCATTTTTTATCCTTGAAGTTTTTAATGTCAAGCTTTGCACGAAGATCAGCAGGCATAACCTGTTCCTGATTTTGTAAAACACCCGTGGCATCCACAATAAAGTTGGACGGAAAAGTTAACTCAACATCATAAGAACCAAAATCACCATAAAATTCATGACCCAGATGCTGATCGGTTGTCCATCCGCTTTTGCGGTCATATACACTGATACGCGGATACCAATGTGCTCCGTTGTAATGATCAAATCCCCAGCTGTTATAAACCGACATGCGTCCCCATTGTGCATCGGGATCAAAATACGTTTTAAAATTAATGGCAAAGAGAATGGATTCGCCCGGCTTTAATGCATGGTTCAGCCATACCTTTAAAATCGTATTATCGAGTTCTGTTTTTAATTCACTTCCGGAAGAAATAATTTTTTCAACGACAGTACCCAATCCTTTTTCCTGGTATTTCCCCCATATAACATCTTCGTTTTTTCCCCACTGCTGTTCCATGTATGAGCCTTTTGTGAAGGCGTTTTGGGTTAGACGGAAATAAACGCAGGTCAGTGCATCGGGTGAATTATTTGTATAAGTCAGTTCTTCATAACCGGAAAGGATGTGAGTCTTTTCATTGATGTCGGCTTTTATTTTATAATGAACATCCTGTTGCCAGTAGCCTTCGTAAGGCTTATGATTTTTCCAGTATTGCGGATTTTGTGTATCGCGAAAATTTTCCTGGGCAACTAAGGCAGTGATTGTTGATAACAGGAGAAGCAGAGAAAAGATGATCCGTCTCATAAAAATGAATTTGGGTAAAAATACAACTTTTTTTAAAAAGTCCGAAGTTGGAAGACAGAAGACAGGAGCAGTTATTAGTTATTAGGTTATTACGTTATTGGTGATTCGCTTTATTACTCTGACACCAAGTAAAAAGAAAAAACATAGCACGCGTCACTTTGAGCCGGGAAAGATGCGTTGGCTGAAACTTTGCGTACTTTGCGTCTTGGCGTGAAAAGAAAAGAAGAAGCAATCGTTTTTTAACACATAAATACAAAAGCCGGATGTCCGATGATGGATGCCCGATATGAACGGGACGGAAGACCGTAGACCGCAGACGGGAATGGAAAGACAGATTGCCAGATACAGAAGACAAGAGTAGTGGTAGTTGCAGGAGCAGTAGTAGGGTTTTGCGGTTTCTTTTTAACACATAGAGGACATAGAATTACATAGACACATAGAGAAATACAAAAGCCGGATGTCCCTTGCCTGCAGCAAGCAGGGATGCTGGATGTCCGATATGAACGGGACGGAAGACCGCAGACGGAAGACCGGAATGGGAAATGCAGTGCCATAGGCACGGTATGTTTGTAAAAAATAAAACAAAAATTAATCGGAGTGCCGCCCCGAAGGGGTCCGCTAGGATAGGTACGACATACAACTTTGCTTTCTCGGCCTCGGCTGAGCGGCTTGGCGTGAAAAGAATAGAAGAAATATTCTGTTTTAAGTCGTTTGAAAACGTAATATCGTATTACTCAAACAGCTTCGCTGCAATAGCAGCAAGAAATCCTGCCAGCGTAGAAAGTCCAGTTATATTTCCTCCTAAATGAAAAGCTTCAGGCAACATAGTTTCTGCAACCATCGTAAGCATAGCGCCTGCAGCAATACCCTGGAAAAGCACAAACATAGTTGGCGAAGCACCTGCAAAGAATATATTTCCAAAATAGGAACAAAGACCACTTATAATAAATAGTGAAGCAAACATGATAAAAATTTTCATCGCCGGCATCTTATTTTGCTTCATGCCCACAGAACTAGAAAGGGCTTCAGGAAAGTTGGACAAGAACAGTCCGGCAAGTAACGACCAGCTGATCGTTGCATTAGGAATAGCAAGGCTTGCACCCAGTACAATCGACTCCGGTATTCCATCAAGCGTCATTCCCATAAAAATGGCAGCCGGTGCCGAAGAGTGTTCTTCGTTGTGCTTTTTGACAATCGCAGGTGTCAGCGGCGCATGATGCATGTGTCCGCTTGCTCTTGCTTCGATGCTCCAGGCCACAGATTTTGCCTTTTCATTTTCTGAAACAGGACGAAACTCTTTATGAATTTCTTCTGTGTTTTTATTTGACACATCCACTTCTTCCTGAGATTCCTCCAGCAAATGCAAAAAATCATCTTTGGGAAGTATCCACACCTTTGTTTCAGCAGTTGCTACTACTGATAGGGGATGTTTATTTTCTGTCAGAAGAAAAAGTTCGCCAAAGATTTCATGGTCCTTCAAACGCGCAGTTTCTTTGTTGTTATCCTGTTCATCAATCAGAATAACTTCACCCTTTTCAATTATAAACAACTGATTCCCGCTATGACCCTGTGTAATTATTTTAGTTCCTTTTGAATATTTTTTGTGAATCAGATGTGGCAACAACGCTTTGATATGATCGGGCCTGATTCGGTGAAATGCAGGAATCTGACTGAATGCAGTAATAACCGTGTCATAATGCTTTGCATTTTTCTTGCGTATATGGCTGATCGTTGTACTGGTTTTCCTGAGAAATCCACCCTTGCTGTTGATCAGCGCATTTAATAAAACATACAATACCCCACCGGCAATGCAGCCAATAAAAAGAGGTAAAAAATGCTTTTTTTCTAAAGCTTCGTTAACTAAGTCAAGCGTGAGGGCTGCGAGTAAGGCGCCTCCTCCAAAAGCCATTAATGCAGCAGAAATTTTGGGTTTGGGTGTCCAGAAGCGGGATAAAATAAAACCCAGAATAAGTGCAAAAGCACTGAGTAAGCCAAAAAACAAGGCGTTCATTGAAGGAGTGAGGTCCATGACAAATGATTTTTAGAAACAAATGTATAAAATATATTCAAATTGAAATTTCAGCATTCCAGCAAACTAAAAAGGCTCATCATTTCGGATGAGCCTTTTGTTTGAGTTAAGATTTTTCAATAATACTTGTATATCTTACTACCGGTTTTGTTTTTCCATTTCCATTCCACTTTTAATCCATATGGACAAAAGTTAACCGTGGGCGTTGTTGGCGTTCCGCCTGCATCAACACCAATATAGGTTGTGAGTTCAAATTCTTTGGAAGTAACGGCGATCACAAGCTTTCCAGTAACAGGAGCAGATAATCCACAGGTTGTATTCCATACAACGGGTTCTGTAACCTGACTTGTAAAATCGTCACCATCACGGGTTGTTCCCCAGTTTTCGAGGGTAGACAATCCATTGTTGGAACCTGTACCTTCTCCTGTGCATGTAATTACGGTAGTGGAGCCATTCATACTCTTCGTATAAGTGTACTTGCGTGAAATATTCCAAGTAGCTGTTTTATCTTCATTGAAAGTAATCTGAATGCCTGTGCCTTCCACCTGATGAACAAGACTTGTTTCATTGGGCGTCCATCCCAGAAGTAAAAGAATAAGATTTCCTCCGGTTACATTTGTTATACGCAACGTTCCGTTGAATTTGATGTTTTCACCATCCGATGCACGGGTTACTTTATAATTTGTGTAATCTAACTGCAATACACAACCCGGATCTTTCCAGCGCTTTCCTGTTGCATAGTCGATAATAGTTGCTTTAACGGAACCGGCCCTTTTTCTATTATTGCAAACTGTAACGCCATCAAAATTCAGTGTCACAATGCCTGATGTTTTCAATGTCGTATCAACAGTAGCACCACATACATTACCGCTTGTCATCGCTGCGGCCTGTTCAGAGAGCGTGTATTGACCAATCTTTCCATTTAATGTTGCGTTATTTGACACTACATTGTTGGCATCGTTGATTGCCTGATCGGTTTCAGCCTGAATATTGCGGTTGTCTTCCGATACCTGCCCGTTTTCGTTTTTAAAATCTTTTCTTTTCGCACAGCCGCTAGCCACAAAAGCAACAACTGTAAACAGAATCATAATTTTTTTCATATGGTTTTGGGTTTGAATAATACAAAATTAGAACTTTTTCGAAAATATTCGATACGTAAAAGCTGAATAAAATACTACGGACTTTACTTAATTTTATTCAATTCAATATTTTCAACACTTACTTTCTTACTGCACCTACAAAATAATCACCGATTTCTTTGAACAAAAGATTAAATGTAGTCAGCGAACCATAAATGCGGGTGATGTATTGCTGCAAATTTGCCTTTTCAATATCGGTTAACACTTCGTGCGAATTAATGTGTTGCTCCAGCACACGCAGGCGATCACGCAGCATTACAATTTTATGAAAAAAGTTTTCAATCGGAATTTCTTTTTCCTGAAGTCCGGCTTTACCGGGTTTCAAAATCATGGTTCCACCCACCCACTTATCTCCCATGTCAACCACTTCCTGCAGCAGACCATGTTTTTCAAGCAAAGCATCTACCATGGCACCAAAAATATCCGGATCAACCCCGGAAGATGCTTCCTGCTCACCATTTGCTTCCAGCACTTCGAAATCATTGGCCGTTCTTGATATCTCCATTTTTCCGCCACGTGCAAAATAAACTTCAAGTATGGTAACGCCTGCACGACTAATGATACCTTCACCATATTTGTCATGGTCGATTCTTGTTCCGGGATTTAAATTCATAAAAATGCAAATTTCAATTATCTACAAATTTATTGAAATAATTTGTTTTCATGAATGAATCTGTGTTGAATTTTGATTTAATCATTATTGCAGCGCACCATAATTTAACACCAACTTATTTTAAAAGATCGTACATTTGAAACTTAAACTCTCCGATATGAACCGGATTTTATTTTTTATACTTTTTCCTACCTTGCTTTTTTTATCCTTTGCCAGCAACGCGCAAATCACGCATGCAGGCAGCCGTTCTTCGGCCATGGGATATTGCGGTGTCGCTTCTTCCGATTTGTTTTCTGTGTTTAACAACCAGGCCGGTCTTGGAAACCTGAAAGAAATGAGCGGCGGCGTCAGCTTTGAAAATCGCTTTCTTGTTAATGCCCTTTCTTCACGTTTGGCTGCGTTTGTATTTCCTACAAGTAGCGGTACATTCGGCGCATCGTACCGTGCTTTCGGCTATTCTCAATACAGCGAATCCATCTTTGGAATTTCTTACGGAAAAAAATTAGGAAAAATTATTTCTGCAGGCATACAGCTCGATTATGTCTCTCTGCGTTTGCCTGAAATATATGGAAGCAAAGGCTTCGTTACGTTTGAAGCCGGTGTGCAAGCCATTCCTGTTGAACACCTCACCATGGGCTTTCATCTTTTCAATCCCCTGCATCAGGATCTTACTGGTTATGCTGGAGAGATGTACAACACCACAGCCACACTGGGCGGACAATATGAATTCTCAGAAAAAGTAACCGGCATGATGGAAGTGGAAAAAGAAACAAACTTCCGTCCTTCGTTTAGGGCAGGACTTGAATATCATGTAGTGAAACCCGTGTACATACGCGCAGGGCTTACCACACAACCTTTCCAGAATTCATTTGGATTTGGAATGGAATTCAAAAATTTTCGCATTGATCTCGCATCTCTTTATCATCCCGTGCTTGGATACACTCCTTCCGTTTCTCTGATCTGGAAAGCAGCACCCAAAAATGTTTCCGGTCCCGGAATGAATGAAAGCAAATAAAAGTATGTTCAGAAAATATGTAAAATACCTGATCATTCTTTCGATGGCATTGCTATCGGGAAAGTCTTTATTTGCACAGGATCCCAAGACTGAACTGGAAAAGAAAATCGAAAAGATTGCCGAACAGACCGATGCCGAACTTGATTATACTCAACTGCTCGAACAATTATATTATTACGAAGAACATCCGCTGAACCTGAACAAAGCATCGCGCGAAGACCTGGCAGGGCTGGTTTTCCTCAATGGAATTCAAATCACTAATCTGCTCGAGCATATCAGCAAAAACGGCAAACTGCTTTCTATCTATGAACTTCAGAGCATCGATGGATTTGATCAGGAAACCATCAGTAACATTCTTCCTTTTGTGAAAGTATCGGAAGACGCTGAAGACCGCGCTGTTTTCAATTTAAAAGATATCAAAACGTATGGCAAACACACCATACTAGTTCGCGGCCAGCAAATGATAGAAGATCAACAGGGCTTCTCTCCTATTTCTGATTCTGCATTAGCAGCCAGCCCCAACTCGCGTTATCTGGGAACCAAACCCCGAATTTATACGCGTTATCGTTTTACATACGGACAAAATATTAGTTTTGGAATCACCGGCGAAAAAGATCAGGGAGAAGAATTTCTTACCGGCACACAAAAAAACGGATTCGATTTTTATTCTGCACATCTATTCATTCGCAAGCTGGGTGTTGTTAAAACACTTGCCATTGGTGATTTCTCACCACAATTCGGGCAGGGTCTTACTTTCT
Source organism: Bacteroidota bacterium (assembly GCA_043800975.1). Taxonomy (GTDB): domain Bacteria; phylum Bacteroidota; class Bacteroidia; order Bacteroidales; family JAHJDW01; genus JAZDMK01. The sequence continues at coordinate 23,572 of JAZDMK010000066.1, forward strand.
GGAACGGCTTCTCGTTTGGAAAATCGAACGATGTTGTCAACATAAAAAAGAATGCAATGGGCCTGCGCCCTTATACTTCCAGCGATGAGAACAAATTCATGCGCGGTGTGGGAACAACACTTCAGTATAAAAATGCAGAAGTCACAGCTTTTTATTCTGCAAAAAAAATTGACGCAAATATTACGCAATACGATTCTATCAATCAGGAAATCCTTGGCATCAGTTCCCTGCAGGTAACTGGCTATCATAGTACGCCCGGCGAAATTGCCGACAAGGATGCCATCAAAGAAACAATTCTGGGTGGTAACATCAGCTGGAATCCAAAACAATTTCATTTTGGTGTAACCGCTGTTTCCGAACAATACAGTTCCGATCTGAAAGGCAGTTCCGGCTTATATAATCAGTTTGATTTTACAGGTGATCACAACTTTGTTGCCGGCGCCGATTATGCTTTTACGGTTAGAAACATTCACATGTTCGGCGAAGTATCACGCAGCGAAAGCGGCGGCATGGCATGGCTGAATGGCGCCATGATCAGCCCCAGCGCCAAACTTTCTTTTTCTGTTTTACAACGTCATTACGACAAAAATTTTCAAAACCTGTATGCCTCTGCATTTGCTGAAAGCAGCAGCGCAGCCAATGAAACAGGAATTTTTTACGGCGTTTTTATTAAACCCAACAAACGCTGGACGATCGTTGGATACTTCGATATGTTTTCTTTTCCGTGGCTCACCTACTCTGTGGATAAACCATCCAACGGATTTGACTGCATAGGTGAAGTTAATTACAAGCCTTCGAAGAAAACGGAAATGTATGTTCGCTACCGTCAGGAGAAAAAAGGAATGAACATTCCTATCGCAGGATCGGATGATGAATACGGCGACATTCCTACCCGACAGAGCGTGCGGTATAATATTTCGTATAAAGTTTCTCCCTCTTTTACTTTAAAAAACCGTGTTGAATATTTGGTTGTAAATCCCGACGGAGTAAAAGAAAGCGGATTCCTGCTCAGTCAGGATATTTCATACAAACCCATGAAAAAACCTTTCGCACTTTCTTTCCGGTATGCAATCTTTGAAACCGATTCGTATGCTTCGGCTATTTGGATTTATGAGCAGGATGTGCTGTACGGATATTCTATTCCTGCATTATATTATCGGGGTGTACGAACATACCTGAATATTAAGTTTAACATTTCAAAAAATACCGATTGCTGGTTGCGTATTGCACAAACTTACTTCGACAATCAATCGACGATTGGAACCGGGCTAACGCAGATCAACGGAAATACAAAGACCGAAGCGAAGGTTCAGTTCAGATTCAAGTTTTAATTTTCAATTTACTTTCTACCTGATGCAGGTATGATTCTTGATGTTAAGTGGCCTCAAAAAATCTCAAATGAAATACAACATCCGAATCACTTTTTCATTTCTTGTGCTATTCATACTGATATCACAATTTTCTTTTTCTCAGAACACAAAAAAAGATTCTTTAAAAACAATTTCTACCATTGGAATTTTTGATGGAAAAATTGTGACTGTTGGTAATTTTCATACAGAACGGGTTTACAAAATCAATGATTTCTGTATTTCTCCGAACGACATGACGCAAAGCAAAGTTGATTCTTTGAAAGGAAAAAAGATTTGTGTTACAGGGATATTAAAAATAAAGGAAGGCCAATACGGCCCAACCAAGAGCAGTAATGACGGGACAATTTACGAGCCCTACAAAGAACCCGACAAAAAGTTTATTGCAAATCCCAAATTCACGATTGTGTATGATAGTCGGGAGCCTTTAATAAAAAAGTAAGTCTTTATAACCTGTTCGGCTTAGTCTCCGGACTAAGCCGTAAATACTGAATTTTGTGTAATTAAACTTCCGCGCTCCGCGCGTTTTTACAGGTGAGATTTATTTCAAAAAAACGAAACATCAATTAATGCAAATTTCATATTTTTGCTTTAGTGACTGACTCATACAAAATAAATGACCAATACGGCACATACTTTCTAACATTGCAGATTGTAGATTGGGTCGATATTTTTACTCGGAAGATTCACCGTGATATTATTATCGATAGTCTTAAATTCTGTCAAAATGAAAAAGGGCTCGAACTAAATGCATATGTAATTATGTCGAACCATATTCACATTATTGCAAAGAGCATTTCGGGAGAATTAAGTAACACTATTCGTGACTTTAAAAAATTTACTTTTAAAAGAATTTTAGAAGAGCTATTAATAGAAGAAGGAAGTCGTAAAGAATGGATACTGGAACGCATGAGATTGAATGCGAAAATCAGAAAATGCAATAGTCAATACCAGCTTTGGACACATAACAATCACGCCGAACTTTTATATTCAAAAAAGTTCCTATTACAAAAACTGAATTACATTCATAAAAATCCAGTAAAAGCAGGAATAGTAGAAAAGGCTGAACATTACACCTATTCAAGCGCTAAAGATTATAAAGGGAAAAAAGGACTATTGGATATTGTACTGATTGAAAAGTAAGTGCATTATTGCAACAAAGCCCGCGGAGCGGGTACTAAAACCCTTTAAAAATTTAAGTATTTGCAGCTTAGTCGGGAGACTAAGCTGAACTTTCTATGTGAAAGTTAGTAGTTGTTGTTTTTTTTAGAAATTTAATGTAGGTTTGCTGCCGAAACAAAGTAATCGTTAACAAAAAAGAACAGACATGAGTACAGAACAGAAAAAATTTGTACCGTTCGTTTCATCAGAGACGAATATGGCGGAGTTCACGATCCGGGCGCTGATTATCGGTTTGATAATGTCAGTAGTACTGGGCGCGGCCAACGCTTACCTGGGGCTGAAAGCAGGGATGACCATCGCAGCCACGTATCCGGCAGCCGTTATCGGAATGGCCATTTTGAAAGCCATGAAGGGAACGATCCTGGAAGAAAACTTCGCACGTACTGTGGGTTCTATTGGTGAATCTGTGGCAGCCGGTGCGATCTTCACACTTCCCGCCTTTTTCATTTACAAAAGAATCACGCCTGACGCAGTGGATCATTTCAATTACCTTACTTCAACGGTAATCCTGATTTCCGGCGGTATTTTGGGGATCATGTTTGTTGCATTGCTTCGCCGTGTTATGGTTGACGATGCTGAACTTCCCTTCCCCGAATCAGTTGCTGCAGCAGAAATTCACAAAGCAGGCCGTACAGGCAAAGGCGGATCCAAATTCCTCTTTGGTGCTATGGGCCTTGGTGCTTTAATCAATGCACTGGGCGAAATGAAATTCTTTGCTGTTACCTGGGAAAAATTCATAATATTCACCAAACAAACCATCACGGGTACTGCTTTCGCAGGCCAGGGTGGTATACTGATGAGCTCTCCGGGAATCAAACCCGCCTACATGGGTGTTGGTTATATCATCGGACCCAAGCTGGGTGCACTCAACTTCTCCGGCGGTCTGATCGCATGGGGTTTGCTCACGCCAATCATTCTTTATTTCATTGCGCCTAACATTGACATCACTGCTATTGCTCAGGGCATCATTGGTGATAATCCGGGCATGAGCGTCGATGCTGCTACTGATAAAGCATGGACGATGATGGCATATAAAGTATGGAAGTTTGTTGTTCGCCCGATCGCCATTGGCGGTATGCTTGTGGGTGCCTGCTTCACACTTTTCAAAATGCGCAAGAGCCTTGGAGCCGGAATCTCCCGTTCTGTAGGTGATGTGAAAAAAGCAGCTTCCGGCAGCGGACAAGTTGTTGCACGTATCGACAAAGACATTAAGTTTAGCTATGTCATGATGGGAATTCTTCTCGTTGCTGTTTCTACTTTCTGTATCACACGATTCATCTTCGGTGCCGACATTCTTATTGCGATTGTCGCTTCTACCGTATTAATTGTACTCGCATTTCTTTTTGCTGCTGTGTCCGGATATCTTGTTGGTATCATGGGATCCAGCAATAACCCCATATCCGGTTTAACATTAACGGCATTGGTTACTACTGCGATTATCCTTGTTGCACTGGGCGTTTCCGGTCAGGAAGGTGTTGCATCTGTACTCGGTGTGGCTGCTATTGTTTGTGTATCTGCGGCGGTTGCCGGCGAAATGCTTCAGGACTTAAAAGCCGGGCATTTGCTGGGCGGTACTCCCTGGAAAATGCAGATCGGTGATATCATCGGTGTTGTTGTGGCAGGCGCTGTTATGTTCATTCCTCTGATGGTTCTGAACGAAGGCGATATTTCAGCCGGTCTTTCAGCGAAGGTTCCTTACGAAGGTGGTTTCGGAAGTAAAGAGCTTCCTGCTCCACAAGCCAGTCTGATGGCAATGTTGTCTCAGGGTATCGTCGGTGGACAAATGGCATGGCCATTAATTATCGTAGGTATGCTCATGGGTATTGGATTTATTCTGATGCAGGTGAAGAGCCCGATGCTTGTCAGCGTTGGTATGTATCTTCCACTGGAAACTACCTTTGCTATCTTCATCGGTGGTCTGATCAAAGGTGTTGTAGACTTAACCAGTGAACGAAGAAAATATAATCTCGGTCAAAAAACACGAATCGAAAATGTCGGGATATTGCTTGCTGCGGGTTTGATTGCAGGGGAGGCTCTTATCGGCTTGCTCTTTGCGGCACTCGCCTTCTATGATGTGAAGTTGTTCACCTTCTTCGACAATCCTTCCTTCTTTGTAAGCTTGTGTGTACTCGCCGTCATCGCATTTGTGCTGATCATGATTCCGATACGTAATGCAGGAAAAGCGGACGAACCCGCTCCTCCTTCGGCTAACTTTTAATTAACCTCAAAAAGGCAGTGTGCTTCTCATACTGCCTTTTTTATCTATAGTATGGAAGTAAATTTTTTTAAAAGAAAAAAAATTCTGCAGAACGCCAACACGCTCGATCTGCATCCTGTTCGTCGCTCTGACTTCGAGGAAAAGGAAGGCATCATTACTTTGCTTATGCCTCGCTTTAGCAATGCCAGAATTAACAACCTGCTGACTAAGCGCCGTGGTCCTGTCATCCGGATTACACTTGATGAAACCGGAAGCGATGCCTGGAAACGTATGGACGGGAATTTGACTGTTGGTGAGATTGCCAAGCAGATGAGAGAAAACACCGATAAAAATCTGGAACAAGCAGAAGAACGTCTGACTAAATATTTATTTCATCTTTATCAAAACCAATTTATCACTTTCAAAGAACTACTAAAAGAAAACAAATAACTATGAGTAACGTCTTATCAAACCTCAACCCCGGAAGCCTCTGGCAGATCTTCGAAGAAATCTGTAATGTTCCTCACCCTTCCAAGCACGAAAAAATGCTGGCTGATTATGTACTTGCTTTTGCTGCTAAACACGGCATTGAATCACAGGTTGACACTGTTGGAAATGTTATCCTGCGCAAACCTGCCACTGCAGGAAAAGAAAACCTGAAAGGCATCATCCTGCAGGCCCATCTGGATATGGTTCCGCAGAAGAACAGCGATACCAATCATGATTTTGAAAAAGATTCCATCAAACCGCAAATCGACGGTGAATGGGTGAAAGCTACAGGCACCACACTGGGCGCAGATAACGCCATCGGTATGGCTGCTGCCATGGCTGTGATGGCTGATAAAACCATCGAGCACGGCCCGCTGGAATGTCTCTTCACAGTAGATGAAGAAACAGGAATGACAGGCGCTTTCGGTTTAAAAGCAGGTCTCTTCAAAGGCGACATTCTGATGAATCTGGATTCGGAAGATGAAGGCGAACTGTATGTTGGCTGCGCTGGTGGCACCAATGCAAATTTAAAATTTCGTTATACCGAAGAAGCCGTTCCTGCTGACAGCATCGCGCTGAGCCTTGTTGTTAAAGGTTTAAAAGGCGGTCACTCCGGTGTTGATATTGCACTCGAACGCGGAAACGCCAACAAAATAATGAACCGTTTACTCTGGTTCGGAATAAAAAATTGCAACCTGCGTCTTGCATCTATCAACGGAGGCAGCCTGCGCAATGCAATCCCGCGCGAATCGTTCGCCGTGGTTACACTTCCTAAACAACATGAAGCAGCATTCGTTGCATTCGCAAAAGAATTAGCTGCAATTGTAATTGCAGAATACAAAGGTGTGGAAACAGATATCGCTATTGAAGCTACAAGCACTGCTGCGCCTGCGTTTGTGATTGATGCAAAAACAACAACCGCTTTGATCAATGCCGTGTATGCCACGCCCAACGGTGTGATGCGCATGAGTCAGGATATGCAGGGACTGGTAGAAACATCCACAAATCTGGCCATTGTAAAATCATACGAAAAGCAAATCGATGTGATGTGCTTACTCAGAAGCTCTGTTGATTCTGCGAAAGATGATCTCGAAAAAATGATCAGCAGCGTGTATGAACTGGCCGGTGCAGAAGTTGTTCTCGACGGAAAATATCCCGGATGGAAACCCAACATGGATTCTCC
>JAZDMK010000084.1:0-55128 GCA_043800975.1 Bacteroidota bacterium
AAGTTAATTCTCTTTAATTGTGTGTTTCCATATCCTTTTTTGAATTAACGCAAGGAAAAATTCAATCTTTTATACGGTATAATTTTGTAAATTTGTCTTCATACAAAATTGAAATGAAAAAGTATCTTCTTTTTATAGTGGCATTGTTTTCTGCTTGTTTCCTGAAAGCCCAGCAACTGGAATGGTCTGTTTATGATACGCTGAACTCAAAAATTCCTGATAATATTATTAAACTATTGACGACCGATAAACAGGGAAACATCTGGTTTGCTACAGGTGATTGTTATCGCGGCGGCATCATGGCCCGTTTTGATGGAAAGTCGTTTTCAATTTTTAATGAAAAGAATTCATCCCTTCCCGATCGTTTTATTACGGCTATTGCAATTGACAATAATAATAAAGTATGGATCGGCACCCGCACAGGCGGCATCGTTTGTTATGACGGTAATAGCTGGGTTATCACAAATACTTCCAACAGTCTTTTACCCGATAACCGTATACGCTGTATAACTGTTAACGGAGATTCGTTATGGATCGGAACCGATAAAGGCGTTGCATTAAAACAGAATGAACACTGGATGGTTTATAACCATGAAAATTCATTTCTTCCCCACAATCATGTGAATTCAATCAGTTGCATTCCCGGAACGACGGCTATTGCAACAGAAAACGGAATGGTTGTGCTGGATGGAAAAACCTGGAAAGTTTATAATAAGGATAATACAACAGTTACAGAGAATGAATTTCAGCAGGTTTTCTTTGATTGTAAAAGAAATTTATGGGCAGTTTTCCGTGGAGGAATTATTGCTGCAGAAAATGGAAAGTGGATTTTGTATAATAGCACCAATTCATCTTTGCCTGAATATAGTGACTGTCGCATGGCAGAAACGCCTGATGGTGTGAAGTGGATTTCTTCCAACTACGGGCTGATTTCTTTTGATGGTAAAAAGTGGGCCATTCAAACGCCTGCTAATTCTAAGATTCCCGATTTTTTTCTATCAGGACTTGTCGTTGATCTTAGCGGAAATCTATGGGTGGGAACACAAAGCGGGCTGGCGGTTGGAAAAAAAATTAGTAAATAGTTTGACATGGAAAGCGCAGCCACTGCCGATACGCATACCACATTACGCGAAATCATAAGCTTCCTGGATAATGCAGGAAGTGAAGAAAACCGCAAGGGTATGGCGCGCTTTGGTATTAATACCGGTAATGCTTTTGGTGTGAAAATACCTGTAATACGTGAACTTGCAATTAAGCTGGGTCGAAATCATGCGTTAGCGCTTGCATTGTGGGATTCGGGTTATCATGAAGCGCGTATATTGGCTGGTTATCTGGCCGATCCGGAACAGGTGACACCTGAGCTGATGGATGCGTGGGTTGCTGATTTTGATTCCTGGGATTTGTGCGATCAGATTTGTTCATCCCTTTTTAGAAATACGGATCATGCCGTTCTGAAAGCCTTTGAGTGGGCTGATTGTGAAGAAGAATATATCTGCCGCGCCGGCTTTGTGATGATGGCGAATTTTAATCTGGGCCTGCAGCGGGGAAAGTACGATGATTCTGTATATGAAAGTTGTTTTGAATACATTGTTTACTATGCAACCGATGAAAGAAACTTTGTGATGAAAGCGATCAACTGGGCATTACGTCAGATCGGAAAAAGCAGCCGCAAATATTACAACAGGGCAGTTGAGGTAGCAGAAATTTTAAGTAAAAGTGATTCTAAGCCCGCACGCTGGATTGGCCATGATGCATTGCGTGAACTCAGGAAAGAGAGTACTATTGCGCGGTTGAAATAGTTTATAATTTAAAATCACCCAATGATAGCATTACCCCAAACTGTAAGCCAGGGAAGATCTGAACGCGGTGCTGCACACCCCACGACCAACCCTGATTCTTCCAAGAGTCAACATATGAGCGTATTCTGCATCTCATACTAAATCCAAAAAAAGTTTCAATTGCCAGATGTTTTGCAATATTTTTTTTATATCCATATAGATATTTTAAACCAAAAACTCTTGCAATTTCAGATCTTCGCCATGCAACATAAGGGTTAGGGTCTCCGAATGAGTTTTCAAAAAGAATATCCTCATAATACAGATACTTGAAAAAAGCGGTTGTCTGAACAAATGTTCCCTTCACTTTTAAATTCTTAATGAAAGATCCATCGATCATCCATCCATTGTAAACCCCTGTTGGATATTTGTCATCTGTTCCGTTGTATAGTGCATGATCAGGGTTCCACCAACAGAAAGGTGTGAAAATACCAAACCCAGCTCCAACAGAATATGTCGAATTAATCGGATGCTCAATTCCTATTGTGTGTTGATTAAATAAGCTGTTAGTAGGATTCAGAATTATCCTGAATCTGCATGCTGAATCTTTTTGCCCAAAACTCAATAAACAAAAAGAAACAGCTACAAGAGCGAAAAAATATTTTTTTGTATTCATAATAAGAACTATTTGTTTTTTACACAACGGATGGAGTACATGAACTTTTGGGGTTGGTAACTTGACGAACTATCAGAATAGCCGTCTATCCATGAATGATAATCGTCAACATAATAACCATTAAGGCCGGACTGATTCTTCCAAAAATTTCCTGCAAACCCTTTGTCTTTAAACTCATTTTTGGAAATATCAAATTTGCCTCCGGGTATTAAAGTAAGCCCGCTGTAGTTTGTGGTGGAACTGTAATTATTAATCCAATGTGAAGTGCCTTGTTCCTTGACCTGAGCAGCAGCACCTGCCCCACCAAAATTATCGTTCAAATAATGGATATCCTCCAAGGTGGGCAGATGCCAGCCGGGAGGAACGGCAGCAGTGGCAACATAGTATGAATACAGTCGTCCGTATTCATGATTTCCCGGGTCATTATCATAATAGCACGAACCACTGTCTGTTTCAAAATCGAGATTTTCGGCCAGCCATGTTGCATCTCCGAATGTGGTGGTTTTGTAAACGTGTTCGTCGCGTGGATCGGTAAATGTGCCCGGTGTTACCTCAATCTGATCGAGGATGTGTTTCTTGCAGGAATCCTGCGTAATCATTGAAACAACAGCGATAAAAATCAAAAAGAAAGTTTTCTTGAGTTGCATGATGAACGTATTATAATTTCAAAATTATACAAATTAATTTAAAGACAAAATATATCGCTTTCTGGTTGCATAAAAAAATCTAATTTTGTGCAAAACTATATTCTATGATCAATACGATTTTTGAACACCGTTCCATTCGCAAATACAAAAGCGATCCAATCGATGATGCGGTTTTAAATAAAATTCTGGAAGCCGGCATTCGCGCTTCCACTTTTGGAAATATGCAGGTTTATTCTATGGTGGTTACCAAAGATGAAGAACTGCGTAAACAATTATTGCCGCTGCATTTCAATCAGGGTATGGTTATACAGGCACCTGTACACATTACATTCTGTGCTGACTTCAACCGTTTTAACAAGTGGTGCAAACAAAGAGGAGCGGAGCCGGGCTATGATAATTTTATGTCACTGATGATGGCTTCCACCGATGCTTTGCTTGCATCGCAGAATGTAGCGCTGGAGGCTGAAGCCCACGGACTGGGCATTTGTTATCTGGGCACTGTTTTATACAACGCACAAAAATTTATTGATCTGCTGAAACTTCCAAAAGGCGTGTTTCCGGTTACTGCGGTTGTACTAGGTTATCCTGATGAAAACCCGCCACTCACCGATCGATTGCCCGCTGAAGGTGTGGTGCATTATGAAACGTATCGCGATTTTTCAGAAGCGGATATAGATCGTATGTACGCTGAAAAGGAAGCGTTGCCTTCCACTCAGGAACTTTTGAAAGTAAATGAGCTGCCAAACTTAGCCCGCATTTTTACAGAAAAGAGATATACGAAAAAAGACAATGTCGCTGTATCAGAGCATATGCTGGATGTTGCAAAGAAGCAGGGTTTCTGGAACCACGATTAAAGCCTGATGCCAATATTGCACAATTCAGTCCCTTTAGGGACGGTATATTTGTAAAAAAAACAATGATTAAAAGAGTGCCTTAGGTACGACATATTGAACCAAAAATTAAAACAACCGATTATGAAAAACCTTCTGTATTTACCTTTGATATTCATCTTCTCGTTGTGCGGGAATGGATCCTCTGACAAAAAGAGTTCAAAAAGTAAAGACTCAGTTATTGTAAAGGAAAACACGGTTTCGTTTTCAATGAATAAGGACGTAATGGGAAGAGACGGGAAGCCCGGATTGATGAAAGGAAACCATGCACTAACTTTAAATCATGCATACATTGCTAGCGGTTCATACAGTGGGTTGGAAATTGTTTTTCAAACGGAGAAGAACGAAAATGATTTTATGCGACTTCGCTTTGAGCTGCCTTCTGCAAAAACACTGAAGATATCGGTGGATAAAGGAGCGATCAAAGCGGAAATGCCCGTTGTTCCCTTTCTTCTGACTGAAAAAGATTTTCAGGGCGTGAAGAACAATCGCTATGGCCGTGAGCAGCTTGCATATGTTGAGTTGTCTTCTTATAAAAGAATGCCTGATAAAAAACTCTCTTCGATTGCTATTATGTTTACTGTATTTAATCTGGAAATAAAAAAAGCTGACTTTGCAAAGATGGAATGTTCAATGGACTGTAAATTCACAGCAGAAACCGATAGTCAGTTAGAAATGCTTGCCCCTCCGGGAGTTAAGATTGAGGGCTCTTTCAGCATTGTGAAAAAGCAATGCATGGTGAAGAAAGTGGATTAAATCAGCCATTTTAACATAATCTGCTCAACATAGAGCTTTTGTAAACATGCGGCATTTCAAATGTTTCGCATCTTAAAATGGAATAAGCAAAGTATTGACGGAGTAGATGCTAAACATTTAATTAAAAATTGGTACATACTTTGCTTTGCAAGCCCGATTTTAGTATTTTTGTATTTAGATAATAAACCAACCACAAAAAATTGCCATATGAAAAAAAGTATTATTCTTTTGTTTGCTGCCATGCTGATCGGAACGCAAATTTCAAGCGGGCAAAACCTGCTGAATAATCTGAAAGATAAAGCCAAGGACAAGGTAAATGACCGGGCTAATAATAAAGTGGATAAAACCATGGACAAAGGTCTTGACAAAACTGAAAACGGTCTTGACAATGCCACGAAGGGTAATAAGGATAAAGACAAGAAAAATAATTCAGATAACAACAATAACAGTTCGAATAACAACAGCGACAACTCGAATTCAAATAATAATTCCAACAATAGCAATTCGAACAATAGCAATTCAAATTCGAACAACTCGAACAACAATAATTCGAATAATTCAAACACCAATACAACAGATCCAACCCGCGGTGCAGTGATGAGCAATAATGCAAACACCACAACAACGCCGCTTGTTCGTGGAAAGAATTTTCTTTTTATTGTAAGCGTTAATGATTATAAGTACTGGCCTAAACTGAACAATGCCGCCAAAGACGGGAATGATGTGAAAACCCTTCTGACTTCGCGCTATGAATTCGATGCAGCCAATGTTTCTGAAATTTACAATACGGATGTTACAATTAAAAACATTACGGATAAATTGATGCAGTTGAATACTGTGGTTGGAGCCAATGATAATCTGTTGATTTATTACTCCGGTCATGGATTCTATAATAAAACGTTAGATGAAGGTTACTGGGTTCCTGTTGATGGAAAAAAAGGTGACGAAACAACCTATCTGCCGAACTCAACTTTGCTTAAATATTTAAAAGCATTCCAGTGCAGGCATATCTTCCTTGTTGCGGATGCATGTTTTTCCGGCGCTTTGTTTTCACAGGGAAGCCGTGGTTATGTTGAAAATGTGGAACAGTATAAATCACGCTGGGCACTTACTTCCGGCAGACTGGAAGCTGTGTCCGACGGTTCAAGTGGTACCAACAGCCCGTTTGCTTCTTACTTCATGAAATTTCTGAGAGATAACAATAAAAAAGAAGTTGCTGTCAGTGAAATAATTCAGTACGTGAAAACATCGGTGGCCAATAATTCAGAACAAACTCCTGTGGGAAGTCCTTTGAAAAATGTAGGAGATGAAGGTGGCGAATTTATTTTCCGATTAAAATAAATTGCTTCAGATTTTTATATAGAAGTTAGAAACAGGCAGTAAGATTTGTTGAAGTAATTATTTAACATTTTACAATTATGAAGAATTTAAGAATAGCTGCAATATTAGTATTGCTTATTAGTGGATTTGGCATAGTCAACGGTCAGGAGCAATCGCTCTCAACTTATTCGAATTTTGATTTCGTGCCAGGAGAAAGAATTATTTTTTATGATGATTTTACACAAGAGAATATTGGTGATTTTCCAGCATTATGGAACACTAATAGCAGCGGTGAAATTGTTACTCTTGAAAAATTTCCGGGTAGGTGGTTTCAAATGAAGGGTGGTGGCTATTATATACCTGAAGCCAAAGAAAAATTTACTGATAATTTCACCATAGAATTTGACCTTGTACCGATTAATATAGAAGATATTGAATATCTTTATAACCTTACAATAATATTCGTTTCTGGTACGCTGAGTGATCCAAACGAAGGAGGTGCAGTACCTGGCAAAGCCGGCTTAAAAATCTCTCTGGAATATGATAATGTAAACTGGACTAATTATTCTGAAACGGATGGCGGTTATAAAAGTAATGGAAGTTCACCATTTATGTTCATTACAGGCCAGAAATACCATATTTCTTTTTGGATACAAAAGCAAAGGATCCGTATGTATGTTAACGAGAAAAAAATTCTTGATTTGCCCCGTGGACTTATTGATGGATATGTGCATAATATTTTCAGAATTCAAACAACAGAGGATATAAAGCCCATTATTGCGAATTTTCGTCTTGCAGCCGGTTTGCCAGATATGCGCAATAAGTTAATGACGGATGGTAAAATTGTTTCTTACGGACTTTATTTTGACAGCGGCTCTGATAAGTTGAAGCCTGAATCATATGGAACTTTGAAAGAAATCGCAAACGTATTAAAAGAAAATGCTGCAGTCAAAGTAAAGATAGTCGGCCACACAGACAGTGATGGGGAAGATGCCTCAAATCTGACTCTTTCGAAGAAAAGAGCTGAAGCTGTGAAGGCAGCTCTGGGTAAAGATTTTGCTATTGATCTTAGTCGGATGGAAACTGATGGAAAAGGCGAAGGTCAACCCATCGTTCCAAACACGAATTCTGAAAGCAAAGCACAAAACCGCAGGGTTGAATTTATTAAGCAGTAGAATAATATTCAAACAGTTTCTAACAGCCGGTTCATAACTCAGCCGGCTGTTTTTGTTTCGATCTTGCAGTTAAATTGTATCTTTGCACCTTTCTGAAATTATGCCCGATTCCATACTCATTATCGATTTTGGTTCACAGGTTACACAGCTGATAGCGCGTAGAATACGCGAGCTGAATGTATACTGCGAAATTCACCCCTACAATAATATTCCTGATTCTATTCCAGGGCAGAAAGGAATCATCCTTTCGGGAAGCCCATATTCAGTTCATCAGCCCGATGCACCGATTATCGATGTGGCTGCGCATAAAAAAGACCTTCCGCTTTTAGGTATTTGTTATGGTGCGCAACTGATCGCACATACACAGGGCGGGAGCGTGTTGCGCTCAACCATTCGTGAATACGGCCGTGCTAATTTATCTTCTGTTTTGAAAGACGAAAAACTATTGAACGGAATTTCTGCTGGCTCGCAGGTTTGGATGTCGCACGGGGATACCATTGAAAAACTTCCAACAGGAACAAAAATAATTGCAAGCACTGCCGATGTTGAAATTGCAGCATTCAGCAACAATGATAATAATACCTTTGGTGTGCAGTTTCATCCCGAAGTGTTTCATACAACGGATGGTTATAAATTGTTGGAAAATTTTGTTGTGAACATTTGCAAATGCAGTCAGGACTGGACGCCCGGCTCGTTTGTTGAAAATTCTATTGCCGCATTAAAGCAAAAAATCGGCAATGATCGCGTGATACTTGGTTTATCAGGTGGAGTGGATAGTTCCGTTGCTGCTGTATTGCTGCATAGAGCGATTGGAAAAAATCTGTTTTGCATCTTTGTTGATAATGGATTGCTTCGTAAAGATGAGTTTAAAAAAGTACTTGAAATTTATCGTGACCTAGATTTAAACGTAATCGGTGTGGATGCTTCCGAGCAATTTTATTCTGCATTGCATGGAATCAGCGATCCTGAGCTGAAACGCAAAGCCATCGGAAAGACTTTTATTGATGTTTTTGATGCGGAGGCGCATAAACTGACCGATATTCAGTGGCTGGCGCAAGGAACAATTTATCCGGATATCATTGAATCCAAATCAGTGAAAGGTCCTTCTGCTACAATCAAGAGCCACCACAATGTAGGCGGCCTCCCCGATTATATGAAACTAAAAATTGTGGAGCCACTGAATACTTTGTTTAAAGATGAAGTGCGCCGTGTGGGAAAAGCATTGGGTATTGCCGATGAAATTCTCGGACGCCATCCTTTTCCGGGTCCTGGTTTGGGAATTCGAATTCTCGGTGATATCACCAAAGAAAAAATTGCCATCCTTCAGGAAGCCGATGATATTTTTATTGAAGGATTGAAAAATGCAGGTTTATACAAACAGGTGTGGCAGGCTGCAACAATCTTTTTGCCGATACGCTCCGTGGGTGTAATGGGCGATGAGCGTACATATGAAAATACAATTTGTCTGCGTGCTGTTACATCCACCGATGGGATGACAGCCGACTGGTGTCACCTGCCGCATGAATTTCTTGCTAAGGTTTCAAATGAAATAATAAATCGTGTAAAAGGCGTCAACCGTGTGGTGTACGATATTAGTTCGAAGCCACCCGCAACGATTGAATGGGAATAAAATGAGAAAATATTTTTCATATCTGATTTTATTGTTGATCATGACAACGGCAACGTTTGTCAATGCTCAGGTTGTGAAGTCAACAAAGGTAGAAGTGATTGCCGGGAAAAAATATTATATCCACACAATCAAGCGGGGTGAAAGCGTCTCGCAGATTTCCAAAGCATATAGTGTAACTAAAGAGGAGATTTTTAATGCTAATCCCGGTTCCGACAAATCAATTATAGCCGGAGAAACTTTAAAAGTGCCTTTCGTTTTTACATCAGATCCTGTAAGAACGGATGTTACTTTCATCATGCACACCATTGTGAAAGGGGAATCTGTTTCCATCATTGCAGAAAAATACAAAGTGAAAATTGCAGATATTTATGAAGCGAATCCGGGATCAGAAAAGAAAATCCGCGCTGGCGATATTTTAAAAATTCCGCAGAAAAAAGAAATTGTAAATATTGTGATTCCTGTAAAAACTGATACAGCAAAGAAAATCGATTCACTTAAAATAGGAAGACCAATTTCAAAAGATACGATATACCATGTTGTAAAAAAATGGGAAACTCTTTTTCAGATATCAAAAAAATATGATGTTACGGTTCCAGATTTGATTCTGTGGAATCCCGGATGCGACAAGCCATTGGCTGAGGGAAGAGTGCTGGTGATACCGGTAAAGAAGAATACAAATCCTAATGTGATAATTGAAAATGTTGTTGAAGACAAAGGTGATTGTGGAAAACCGACTTTGAAAAATTCATACAATGTTGTCATGTTGATTCCATTTTATCTTCGTGATGCACACGCAATCAAAATGCCCGAAGTTGATAAGGATATTTATCCGCAGTCGTTTAAATCTTTCACTTTTATTGAGTTTTATCAGGGAGCATTGATGGCTCTTGATTCCATGAAGCGAAGCGGTATGAATTTAAATGTAAGTGTTTTTGATACCGATGATGATACATTGAAAATTCTGAAACTGCTTGATAAACCTGAAATTTCGAACGCTGATATTATTATAGGCCCTTTTTATGAAAAACATGTGACTGTTTTGCTGAACAAACTAAAAGGAAAAAATACAAAAGTGATATCGCCGCTTTCTTCGGATTCAAGGAATATGATGAATCCCAATTTAATCAAGTTAAACCCATCAATGGAAGTGCAGATGGGTATTATTGCAAACTATGTTTCTGATTCTGTATCCACTTCCAAATTTATTCTTGTTTATCAGGACACTCAGGCAGATCAGATAAAGCAGGCGCAATTATTCAGGGATTCACTGAAGAAAAAATCGCCCGATGCACAGATTGTGGAAATTGCGTATAACAAAGTGGGAATGGCCGGTCTGGACAAGGAACTAACAAAAAAGTTAAAAAATGTGGTGTATGTTTTTTCGGAAGGACAGGTTTTTGTTGGTAATATGCTCACAAACCTATCCAAGAAAACAGAAGATTATAAAATCAAACTATTTGGAATGCCGGCCTGGCGCAATTACAATAATGTAGAATCGGAATACCTGGTGAAACTGAATACACATTTGCTTTCACAGACTTTTATTGATTACACCAATGATGCTGTGATTCGTTTTGTAAAACAATATCGCAATAAATATCTTTCTGAACCTGATAAGTATGCCTTTCAGGGATTTGACTGTACTTTGTTTTTTCTGAAGGCGTTAAAGGAATATGGGCTGAGTTTCGCACCCTGCATGAATAAGCTGGAGTTTGCTCCACTGGTTTCACGATTCCGCTTCGAAAAATCAGGCAATGGTGCGTGGGAGAACAAGGAAATCAATATCTATCAGTATTTTGATTACAAATTACAGCGTGTTAACTGACTTCTGAACGTATTTAATTTAACTTGGTGATACAATAATTTTTTTTAGATTTGCCACTTAACACAATTACGAATAACAGATAACTATCATAAACAACATAAAGACTGAATTCATATTCATTCAACTAAACAAAAACAAAACAAACAAACGGAAACAACAATTGTATGAAAAAATTAGCAGTAGTGGCATTTGGCGGAAACGCGTTACTGAAAGCCGGTCAAAAGGGAACGATTGACGAGCAGGAACAGAACGTGCATGATACCTGCACCAGCCTGTATGAAATGATTAAGCAAGATTATAACCTGGTGATTGCCCACGGCAACGGACCTCAGGTAGGAAACATCCTGCTGCAGGTAAATGCCGGTCAGAAAATGTATGGTATTCCTGAAATGCCGCTGGATATTTGCGGAGCTTATTCGCAGGGCCTGATTGGATATATGATCGAACAACAGCTCAGAAATGTGCTGGAAGAACACGGAATGGAACGCGATGTTATTACGCTGATTACTGAAGTTCTCGTTGATAAAGATGATCCCGCTTTTAAAAATCCTACGAAACCTATAGGACCTTATTATCCAAAAGAAGAAGCCGATAAAATTGTTGCAGAAACAGGCGCTGTATTTAAAGAAGATCCCAAAGGCAACGGATGGCGCAAAGTGGTTGCATCACCCAAACCCTTGTCAATCGGGAATCGTAAGTCGATCGAACGCCTTGCACGAGAAGGACAAATTATTATTTGTGTTGGTGGCGGCGGGATTCCTGTGTTTTATGTAAAGCCTAATAAACTTCAGGGTATTGATGCCGTTATTGATAAAGACCTTGCCTCTGCATTGCTTGCCAATCAGATTCAGGCTGACGAATTTTATATTCTGACGGATGTTCCAAAAGTGTATATCAATTTCCGCAAGGAAGGTGAAAAAGCGCTGGATGAAATTACCGTTGCGGAAGCAAAACAATATTTAGCCGACGGACAGTTTGCTGAAGGCAGCATGGCACCTAAAGTACGTGCAGCGATCAGCTTCGTTGAAAACGGCGGAAAAGAATGTATCATTACAGAACCTTCACAACTTGGAAATTCCAATAGTGGAACTAAAATCAAACAATAATTTACTAACTTAAAAATTAAATTTATCATGGAAGAAAACACCAACCCAACACAGCCTGAAAGTACACAGGGATTTGACGTTAATAATGTTTCTAAAAACAGCTGGATTGTAGCTGCTATAGCTGCAGTAGGCGCTATCGGAACTTTTTTGCCCTGGGTAAAAGTAACATTCTGAGGAATATCTGTTTCTGCAGCTGGAACAGATGATACTTGGGGCATTATTTCTTTAATTGCTTTTGTTCTTGTAATCGTTTTAACTCTGTTTGGAAATTCGTTTAAAATGGATCCTAAGCAGAAGGAAAATATTTTAAAAAGTGGAACTACACTGCCTGCAATTGCTTGCATTATTTTCCTTATTATCAATATTAAGGGAATCAGCTATTTTAGCTTTGGTTATTATATTTCATTGCTTGCTGCTATTGCCAGCGCTCTGATTGGTTACAAAATCATCAAACTGAAATAATTTTTAAAACCCGCATTTCTTTAAAAAGTGCAGGGTGTTTTCCCTGCACTTTTTTTTAATATAAAAACTAACTAATAATAATCAATATGGCATTTAACTTAAGAAACCGGCATTTTCTGAAGCTGCTTGACTTCACACCGGAAGAAATTAAATTTTTACTGGATCTTTCTATTGACCTTAAAAAGGCGAAATACGCAGGTTATGAAGTACAGCGTTTGAAAGGAAAAAACATTGCGCTGATTTTTGAAAAAGATTCCACACGCACACGCTGCGCATTTGAAGTGGCTGCATTGGATCAGGGCGCACACATTACGTATCTCGGACCTTCCGGTTCGCAGATTGGTAAAAAGGAAACCATGAAAGATACAGCACGCGTGCTGGGCCGCATGTATGACGGTATCGAATACCGCGGTTATGGTCAGGCGATTGTAGAAGAACTTGCAGAATATGCAGGAGTCCCTGTATGGAATGGTCTTACCAATGAATTTCATCCTACACAGATTCTTGCCGATCTGATGACCATGATGGAACATTGCAACAAACCACTGAATGAAATTTCATTTTGTTATTTAGGCGATGCACGCAACAACATGGGTAATTCATTACTCGTAGGTGCTTCCAAAATGGGAATGGATTTCCGTTCTGCTGCACCCAAAGCTTGCCAGCCTTCTGAAGAACTGGTGAAAACTTGCAAAGAAATTGCAAAAGAAACCGGAGCAAAAATTATGGTTACGGATGATGCAGCAGCTGCAGTGAAAGGTGTTGATTTTTTGTATACCGATGTTTGGGTATCCATGGGCGAACCCGACAACGTTTGGGAAGAACGCATCAAGATGCTGAAACCTTATCAGATCAATAAAGAACTGGTTGCAAAAACCGGAAATCCCAATGTAAAATTCATGCATTGCTTACCCGCGTTCCACAACCGCGATACAAAAGTAGGAGAAGATATCTTCCAGAAATTTGGTCTCGATGGAATGGAAGTAACCGAAGATGTTTTTGAATCACCCAATTCGATTGTATTTGACGAAGCTGAAAACCGCATGCATACTATCAAAGCAGTGATGGTGGCAACACTCGGATCCTAGAAATGAAAGATGTCAGATGGCAAATGTAAAATGTGAATAATTTTGACATAACACATTTTCCATCGTCCATTTGACATGAATTAGAAAAGCCGTTATGCGAAAGTGTAGCGGTTTTTTTATTGAATAAACTCACTTAAAAAATTCAAAAAAGTAATATGATATTTTTGTATTTCGTCAGCGATAATCAGCATTGATATCTGCGCCCATCAGCGAGAAACAATAGAATTTATTTTAAATCTATTCATATATCTGCAATAATAATGAGCACCGCAGCTACTTTTTGGAGTAGTAGAAAGTTTCCTAATAACTTCTTAACCCAATAACAGAATAACTCGAATTAAATTAGGTAAATCAACGTAGACAATCTTGAAATTAAATGATTACATTTGGAAAAACCTCACCTCTATGAAATCAAAGTTTACAGTTTTTTTTCTGCTTGTCTTTTCTGTATATGTCAATGCGCAGACGATCACTTTTGATAATCCATCATTTGAAGGAACGGCTCAGCCCCATGTAACACCTCCGGGTTGGAGTGCATGTTTGCCCGGTTATACGCCGGATACACAGCCGGGTTCCTGGGGTGTCACAATGCTTCCGTCTGACGGATCCACTTATGCTGGAATGGTTCATCAGTATAATCCACCCTGGCAGGAAGGTGTAGGGCAATACTTGTTATCACCTATGAGTCCAGGATTGTCTTATAACCTTTCACTGGATCTCGCGGTTTCTTCTATTAGTGGAATGGGCATCGTACCCGGTGATGTGGAACTACAGATCTGGGGTGGCTATATGGGCGGAATGAGTTCCGGGTGCGATATGTCGGAGCTGCTCTGGAGCAGCGGAAATCTTAATGACATGGCGCATTCCGATCAATGGGTAACACATACTTTGTCCTTTACTCCCAGCATGGACTGGGACAACATTCTTTTTCTGGCGAATGTTTTAGATACTACTAAGTCACCCTATGTTATGATCGACAATCTTGTTTCAGGCACCGTAACACCCGGTATTGCCATTAATGTCTTTCAGCAGCCTTCCTGTTTAAATTCCTGTGATGGCTCTGCATATGTGGCCACGGCACTGCTCAATCCGCCTATTCAGTATCTGTGGTCGAACGGTGCAACTACATCCTCTGTTTCAAACCTCTGTCCAGGCGAACTGTCTGTAATTGTAACTGCAGCCCTGGGTGCGACCTATTACGATACCGTTCAAATCAGCTCGGGAAGCAGTGTCAGCCCTTTGTCTTCGCAGCAGGTTTGTATTGCCACTGTGGATACAGCTACTGGTAAAAATATGATTATCTGGGAGAAACCTGTTTCTGTTGCCATTGATACTTTTTTTGTGCAGCGCGAAACGGCTATTACCAACGATTTTCAAACAATTGGTAAAAAAGCATATGCTGATTTGAGTCATTTTATTGATGTCACTTCAAATCCGCCACAACAATCCAATCGCTATATTATCAAAGCGCTGGATACATGCGGACGACTTACTACGCAGGGTTCACCCCACAAAACTATTCATCTTACAGTAAGCGCTGGAATGGGAGGTGCGTGGAACCTGAGCTGGGATTCGTACCAGGGATTTTCTTATCCGAGCTATTTAATCTTTCGTGGCTCCTCACCATCAACGATGACTTTACTGACAAGTGTGTCTACTTCCAGCACTTCTTATACTGACGTTTCACCACCTGCTGGAAATTTATTCTATGCAGTTGTTGTGCAGAGATCCACTGCCTGTAATCCAACGGATAAAATTTTATCCAGCTATTTCTCTTCTTTCTCAAATGCTGAAAGCACGGCTGCTATTGGCATTCAGGATGATTTGTCAATACCTGCATTTTCAGTGAAGCCCAATCCTGCGAATGATTATTTCAATATTGAATTGAATCATCCAAAATATCTGGGCGCGGATTTTATGCTGCTTGATGTTACCGGAAGGGTTGTGTATTCTGCCAAAATTGATGAAACAAGCACAACAGTTTCTTTGCAGGGAATTAATTCAGGAGTGTATATCGGACAAATTGTAAAAGAAGGTTTGCCCGCTTCATCAGTAAGAATAGTAGTTTCAGAAAGAAAATAATTTCAGCGGCTAACGATGAATTTTTTAATGCAATGATAATTCTTGCTGTACAGTGTAAGTGAATATATTCCGGAATGAAGTTTCTTTGTGTTGATTGAAATAAAATTTCCAAAACCACTGTAGCTGCTTTGATAAAGAATACTGCCTTTTATATCCCGAATGACGCAGTTCGCGTGCTCAACGGGTAGTGTAAATGAAATATTATCACTTACCGGATTTGGGAAAAGTATTAAATCATTTTTTTCTTTCGTGTTTTGATTTGTTGAAACACTTTCCAGGTTGATATCCACAACAGCGCCTTCAATAACTGTGAGGTTATAAGCAATGGTCGTTGGTGGCAGTGAATACCATCCGTTGTTTGAGCCGCCCCAGCCAAAATTGAAATGATACAAATCGGTGCTGCTGTTGTAACCATCCACAACAACATTGTGACCTACCGTAACCGGAGAATCGACCAGTGCCAAATGCACCGGCAAAAAACTGAGCATGTTGTTTCGAATCTGAGTAACGATGCTTGTATCTGTCGGATAAACCAGTTTTGATGCAGCAAAACCGAAACGCTGATATGCATCAAATGCCTGATCAACACCAAACGTCCCTGAGCCGGATGCAGTATAAACCTGCGTTGCTGCTACACCACAGGCAAAACACAATGCAGCCATCTGTGCATTATTCAGATTTTGTGAGTTGGAAAATCGGTTTGTTATACTATCGAGATACACATTCAGTGAATCGAAATTCGGAAATCCGCGTGTGCTCCAGTCGTTGTCAATCCAGTACTGATTGCCTGCTCCGTAACTGTGATAATAATCATCGAGGTTTGTAAATTGTGTTCCGTTCAGTTTTTTATTGTAATTCACAATTTGACCCATCGCAATCGCAGGACAGCCGGCAATACTGCGTGAACCCGCGTTTAGATCCATCGGGCACATCGCGTTGTAGGGTGCTGATTGTGTCCAGTTGGTAGTAAGCATCCAGGCTGCTTTGGCTGCGATTTGATCAGATTCAATCGCCAGAATATTCCATGTATCATTAATTTTTTTCTTATCACTTGCACTTGCTGCATCGGCACATTTGATGCGGGATTCCAGATCAAATGAAAAAATCTTAATCGCTGACAAAGTGTTTTTTTCGAATGCATTAAAATCGCTTTCGGATGACCATGCATAAACAGGACTCAGTCGTTTGTCAGCAGCAATTATAATAAAGCCTTGCGGAGACAAGGAATAAACGTAGGCGAGTGTTTTGCCGGAGGAAATAACATAAACACAATCCTTCACTAAAATGTTTTTGTCATTTGATTTTATGAAATTGGCGGCAATAACTTTTGTTTCTGAAGAACTTGCCAGTTGGGCTTTGCCATGAAACGACAAGGCTGTAATCAGTATAGCTGAAAGCAGAATTTGTTTTGTGAATTTCATAGTATATGGGAGCGTTTGATTTATATAAAAGAAAAGCCACGTCAAACATGGCTTTTCTTGATTGATCTGTATTAATTTTTTACTGGTAACAATCCGAATGTTTTTGAATACTCAAGATTTTGTTTAACAAAATCGAGTGGATAGCTCACTTTTACATCTACCATTTTTCCGTCTTTCATCACGGGTTCCAACACAGGATTGATAAAGGCAGCATAAGGTGAAATGTTCAGTTTTTTCCAGCGGGCAAGTACTTCTTTATGAAGAACGGGATCAACTTTTACAGCATATTTTTCAACAATTGTTCTGGCTGCATTGTAATCACCTTCTGAAGTGATGCGCTGAACTTCTTTCAGCATTTCTCCAAATATTGCCCGCAGTTTATCATGACTGTTTACTACGAAATAGGTTTTCCCGTCTTTGGTTTTCTTCTCAATCACTTTATCCTTCATTCCTTTTTCGTAAGCCCAGTTGCCAATCAGCGCACGGCAGCGCATATGTGCCTGTTCGATATTTTTTCCGGGCTGTATACGTACAAGCTGCGTCAGCATGGCGCCACGAATGTATCCGTTGTATTCGGCTTTCGCTACTTCGATGGAAGGAAATAATCCAAGCTCAACCATTTTGGGATCCATTACATAATAAAGTGCCAGCAAATCAGCGCGTGATTCTTCGATCACGGAATGATAGTTTTTCAAAGATTCGCCGGAAACACCATCGTTCATTTTTCCGGATGCATGGCCTACGCATTCGTGCATATCAGTATGAATATCTCCCGACAGTGCGCCAAATTTTTTCGCTAGATCAATTTCTTCTTTCGAAAAAGCAAA
Organism: Bacteroidota bacterium; assembly: GCA_043800975.1. GTDB lineage: Bacteria > Bacteroidota > Bacteroidia > Bacteroidales > JAHJDW01 > JAZDMK01. The sequence continues at coordinate 17,681 of JAZDMK010000084.1, forward strand.
CTCTGCAAGAGCTCCGCTACCAAGACTTGCCTGATCGAAGGCATGTGAAATGTTTCCCAGTGTTACGGATTTGGAGCCATATTTTGAACGTATCCAGCTTGAGTTGGGAAGATTGATTCCTACGGGTGGTGCGGGATATACAGATCCGCCGAGATTAACAACCGTGACTACTTTTCCCTGAACACCTTTTACTTTTTTCTTTTTAAACTTAGAATCGATGGGCGAATGATCTTCAAACCACTGAACATTGTTGATGATAATTTCAGTTCGTTTGGTGGCTTCTTTGTCTTTAAAATAAACAGTTGCTTCATAAGTACCTTTCATTCCCATAGGATCGTTGTACACTTCAACAAAGCCAGCAGAAATATCAATCATTGAAATAGTATCCTGTACCCATGCAATGCAGTATTGATTGAAAATTTTCAGGTCACCGGTTTTGTAATAATCAACAAGTAATGAAAGCGATTTTTTTTGTTTTTCATTTTCAGCAACGGTGATTGCTTTTTCAAGCCAGTAAACCATTTTTGCAATGGCGTTGTTATACATTCCGCCAACTTTATACGTCTTTTCAATTATTTTTCCATTCTCTTTGATCAGTTTGGAATTAAGTCCAAAAGGAACGGGAGGTTCATCCGCAGGTCCTTTTTTACCCAAACCTACTTTTGCCTGTAGTGCCATATCAGCATAGAATTTTTCAACTTCTTTTTGCGTAACACCTTCATAGAAATTAACGGAAGAGCAATTTACACGATCTTTTCCATCATCCATGCATACTTCTTTAGGATCAACACCGGCATCAAATAAAAGAGGTGTCAATGTGGCGATAATTTCTTCTGCAGTCTTTCCGGCTTCTTTCGGGAAGGCACTCAGGGGCGTGTTGCGGACAAGATCACCCAGCTTTTCTTTTGGAAAATCGGGAATCATCTTGTCGGAGGAATAATGATGATGAACACCGTTTGAAAACCAAATACGTTTTGTGAATTCTAGAAGCTTTTTATAAAGATCGCTATTCTTATCAGCTTTGTAGTTTACAACAATTGCTTCAAGACTTTGGCGAATCATCAGGTTGTTTCTGTAATGCTGATCCCAGATAATATCGCGACCGCTGAGGGATGCCTGCGAAAGATAATAAAGCAGTTCTTTTTGCTGGGCAGTCAGTTCTTCAAAGCCGGGAATGCGATATCGTAAAATCTTTACATCCGCAAACTGTTCTACGAGATATTTAAATGTATCTACCGAGTCCTTTTTGGTTTCGGCACCGGGTTTTCCATTCTGGTTACAGCCTGAATTCAGGCTTGCTGCAATAATCATAGCTGTAAAAAATAAATGTATCCTTCTCATTGTTCATTAAATTTAGGCGAAGGTAAAATAATTTTCTTTTTTTCTGCGTTAATGTTATTTGAAATCAACCAATGACAAAAAGTCATCAACAACCCGTGGCATGTCTTTTGTCTTAATTAAATTAATTCTGAACAAAATGAAACCCAGATACAAATTCGTTTATACCCGTCTCAGTACGAGAGAAGTTCTTGCAAAAGATACTGGTGCGTTGTTTAACAAAATCTTTTTGGTACGAAAAGCATTAAGTTATTACACGCTTTATACCTTTCGTGGCAAGCGAATGAAGCACATTAATATACCTATCGATGTTTTATTTTTTTCATTTGGAGACAGGCGCGATGCCAAAAAGATTTATCTGAACTGATCCGGTTTTATTCTCCACAAATCAAGTATTTCTTCAGGCCACACGCGCTGCATGGCCATTGCTCTCGCCCAGGTAATGGTTTCTGTTTTTATAGCAATTTCAGTACACAGAAATTTGGGTCTGGGTTCAGTTCCCACGCGTGGAAGATCCAGCCGGTCGGCATCCCAGCAGGCTTGTATGGCAAGGTCCGCATCAGTGCGTCCGTGCGTATGCCACTTACATGCTTCTGTAAGAAGCTGCATTTCACTTTCGCTTAAAAAATTATATTTCTTGTTCAGCTCTGTTGCCAATGCAGCGCCCCGCTTACCATGTCCGGGGTCAATGGATTCATTGCGTCGGCGCGAATCGTGAAACAATGCAAAATAATCGGTGATCTTCGGATCAACGCCAGTATGACTGCAAATATGCCGGCCATACAATGCAACCCGCGCCCAGTGGCTGATGCCGTGCGTCCCTGCCGGATGCAGCGAGTATTGCGAAAGAATTTCCTTTATAAGTATCGGGAAAATGTTTTGCATGTTCAAAGATAAGAAGTGAACATCAATAATCCAATTTTTGAAAATGGAATTTAATTAGAAATCAGATGAATCAATTATTAATAAGTATGTTGCCTTGTGTCTGTTATCTTTTGTATAGTTCCATTCAATTCTCTTTTTGAAGTTTTTAATACTAACAATACTGTCAATTGTAATCACTTCAAATAAGGAAATAGTGCCAAAAGAATCATGTTGATCTTTATCAATCCAGCCAGCGTTATCTTCTACTTCATCTGCACAATAGTCCCAGATGTAAAGATTCTTTTCTTCTGAGACTAAAATAGTATCTTTAATAATATCAGCAGTTGCAATACTGTATTTTATAATGATATCTTTATTGTAGGAATTTCTAATATTGTAATAGTGATAATTATTTGTATCATTGGTGCACCCAGAGAATAAAGCAGCAGTGAGTATGAGAAAATATTGATGAAAAAAGTGATGCTTCTTCATGAGAAATATTTTGGTAAAGATAGCTAAGAACTTGTGATTTTCAAAATATTATAATCCTTTTCCTAATTCCAATTTTCGAATAATGATTAACGAATAACGACACTTACTTCCACACCCCGATCAGCGGCCTGTACACCTCGTTCCCTAGTTCGTCCGATTTCTTAGGATCAAAGGTAGGGGTATAGCGCAGCCAGATATCAAACTTGATTTTTCCTTCCTGATCCGCTTTAAAATTCGTGTGCCAGTAGTTGTTCAGTGCATACACAAAAAGTGTGGGGCTTTTGTCTGGCTCTGTTTTCCATGCACGGTAGCCGTTTTTCACCGGTCGTTCATTCGTGATAGAACCCACTTCGAACAGCGCGCCCTGCGGACAACTCAGCGTGAAGCAGCCTTCCTTTCCGCTGATCGCAATCCAGCGCTGCACCGAATAAAAGTCACAGTTGGAGCCGGCCAACTGCCCTTTACCGATCAGGAAATTTGTATCGGCCATCTGCACGTGCACCTGCGGATCGGTGAGCTTAAAAGGAAAAGCAATGTGCATCGAATGAATGTCGCGCTCTGCAATTTTGTCAATATCAATAGAAATTATTAAAATTCCCTCACATGGAAATTGGGTATATGTATAAGTCACACCCTTCGTGCCTTTCAGCTTAGTTTTTACTTCGATACGTGTTAAAACATCTCCATCTTCAGTCACTTTGTACGCTGTCATACGGGTTGCTTTAAACTCACGCGGATCCTTACCTTCCACGCGCACCAGCTGTCCTATACCGATGTAGGGATAAGTGTTTGTAAATTCCTTGTCCCTTGCCTTTAAACTATTGATGCTGCCTGTAATGGTGTCAATGCTTTCATTTAAATCAAAATAATTTTTGCAAAATGATCTGTCATTAGGGCCTATACTTTGTTGAAATTCTTTAAAACTCTTTTGGGATATGTTTTCAGCATAAAAGCAAATGTTTCCATTTGAAAGTGTCTGTGTTCTTATAGAATTATTATTTTTATCACTTATGTAATTTGTGCTGAAATTAATTGGTTTTTTTACCTCAATATAGCCTGACCTTTCCATAGGTAGAGTGTTATAAACAACAATCACATTCGAATCTTTGGAACGGGGCAACAAAATTTGTTTAATCTCATTCACAAACATCGTTGCTGAATCCGCAAAGCTCTTTTTGTATTTCCACTGCTTTGTGGTAAAAGGATTATCCGGCTCCGACGTACTGTTCCACGATCCCCAGGTGTGTTCGTTGAAAAGAAGAATGTTTCGTTTGGCGCGGTACAAAAGATCTTCCGGGATCATTATGTTTTCACTTTTTGCCAAATCAATATATGAAGCCAGCTGCATCGATGCTTCGCGCGTTTGTATTTGTTCGGCCGCGGTAGAGTATGCACCGTCTTCCCAATAGGGTGTGAAGTCGCCGCTGTAGGAGGGAAGGGTCTTTCCGTAACGTGCATCAAACTGCTGCATGAAGTCGTTCACGTTGGCAATTTCAAGACGGGGCGAAACATAACGCTCGTTCCAGTCTTTCACAAAATCGCTCAGCGTGGAATCGCAGGGGCCGTTGTCCGAAACAATGCTATAGCGCCAGGGCACAATATCATAGGGATATTTCTTTTCGTCCAGTTCTTTCATATAGGCTGCGATCTTCGCAGGGCCGCGCACTTTCATCAGTCCGGGTGTTAGCATATGAAAATCCGAATAGCCGTGTCCATGCGTCCACATCAGTATGCTGTCCGTCCCTTTGAATGATTTCCACCAGAAGGGTTTGTCGCCCCAAGCGCGCAATGTACCGCCAATGCGGTCGCCCAGATCGGGCATGCCGGCGCCGTAGTTAGGTCCGTTCGAAAAATAGCGCACTCCGTTTTTTGCCAGCGAAGGAACCACGCTCCAGGCCATACCGGGAATGTCTGTGAACATGGCTGTGTTGATCGCAAAGCCAAAATCATTTTTTAGTTTGTTCGCATATTCAAGCAGCCAGTCGAATTCTTCGGGCATACACAAACCCGTCATCAGGTTTGCATAAAAAGCAGTCAGCGCAATATCTCCGTTTTTAACAGCTGCCGCGAATTTTAGTTTTTCATCTTTTGTAGCAATGCAAAGAAAATGTTCTACATCCCAAAGTGATTCAATGTTCCATTTGAAGCGGCTTTCGACGGGATAATCTTTTGTTTTTTCAATCAGAGATAACGCAGTTCGGATATTATTTACGTGAATTTTAATCACATCTTCCTGCAGGTGTGAATAACCGATGTCGGTATGTGAATGCGGGATCAGATAGAAAGTGCGGTTGCTGATGGGTTCCTGCTGAAGCACGGTATCTCTTGCCAGCATCGATCCTAATGAGTAATGAATTTTGAGGTCTTGTTTCTTTTGTGCAACAGGAACAGGGATATCGAACGTTTGTATGCCTTGCACGACACGGAATTTTGTTTCTAATGTTGCATTGTTTACAAAGAGCGTATTCGGACTACCGAAGTGCAACACTGTAATACGAAGGGGTTGCGAGGGACGCAAACCTTTTTCAATAAAAGGCATCAGCTCTAATGTTACATGTTCTTTGTACTGAAATTCAAACGTCATGTACCAGTCGGTGCTGTTCATGGCTTGTCCGGAAATTCGGATGCGCAAAGGCTTTCCGGGTGTGCATAATTTTTTCGGAACACGCAGATAGACGATCCCGTGTGAATCATCTGCACGATCTTTTGTCATATATTGATAAACGATGCGTGTGCTGTCGTCAGCGCCAAAGGTCCAGTAGGCGGTATATTGCTTTGGTTGCGTTTCGAAAGTAAGTTTATACTGATCATCAATAAATAAATCAAATTTTCTGTTTCCCGTGCTGGTGCCTGTGCTGTGGGCCGCCACCCAGCTGAAATAAACGTAAGGTTCTTTGCTGTTAGGTGCAGCTTCGGTTTGCCATTCGATGTTCATTTTCCCGTCTGTGCAGCGCGTCAGCAGGGCGGTTTTGGCATAATCGGGATACACAGAGAAGTAAGGCAGGGTTTCGCCTTTGATGGTTTTTGCATATCCGCCGGTGAGTGGTTGCATGCCAAAGAAAGGCATGTTCACCTGAGCTTCCGAAAGGGATGCAATGAATACAAACAGATAAAGAAAAAGTGTTTTACGCATGATGCGAAGATAAGAAAAAGGCAGAATACTTAAATGGAAGTGGAACCATCCAGCCATGGAGGCTGATCTGTTTATTTTTATTTTTATTTTTTATGGAATATCAACAGAATTGCAGCGGGAACGGTGCGTTGTAGAATCCGGGTGGGACTTTAAGTCGCACCGACTAGATGGAGAAATAAATTATTTTCTTCTGTTTTTTCTTCTATGCAAGATATAACCGATGATAACCAGAAGAACAAAAATCCCGATCAGAATAAGACTCTGTGTGTTGCTTCCACCGCTGGAATGATGGGTGTGGGAACCAGAGGAAGAATGACTACCGCCGCCACCACCGCGGCCACCACCCCCGCCTGCTCTCCCGTATAGCAGTGTGCTGACGAGAAAGCAGTAAACGGTGATGAGTGCTGTGCGAAAGAATTTTTTATCCATTTTTCTTGATGAAATTGATTAAACCTTTTGCTTCAAATATACCTAATAATTTATCAGGAAGTGGAGAAAATTTAAATTCTTTTTCGGCAATTTTTACGATTCCTTTTGCAAAATCAATATCAATTTTATCGCCTTGTTTGAAGCTATCAACTGCTTCAGGCAAAAGAATAATCGGCAGTCCCTGATTGATAGATGATCTGTAAAAAATACGATTGACGGATTTGCAGATAACCGCTTTCACACCAGCAAAGCCAAGTCCTACGCTCGGATGCTCGCGCGAACTGCCGCAGCCAAAGTTGGCGCCGGCAACAAGGATATCACCTTCTTTTACATTTTCCGAAAAATTATCATCAAAGCCTTTGAACAAATGCGGAAGAATTTTATCGCCTTCGCTGCTGTTGATGTTGTAAGTTAAATTTCCTGCAAACATCTGATCGGTATTCAGATTATCCACATCAGCGTAGTTCCATACATTACCTGCCTTGCGGTTATCGCCGGCTGCAATCGCTACGGTAGCACTTTGTTCAGCTGCATAAGGAAATTTGTCGTTGGCATCCATGCCGCGCGGGTCGGTGATTTCACCTTTCAATGCAGAGATGGCAACCGTAGCCGGAGAGGCCAGATAAATATTTGCTTTCTCGTTGCCCATACGACCCAGGAAATTTCTGTTTGCTGTAGAGATTACATTCACGCCATCAGCCGGAATTCCCTGGCCTGTTCCTAGACAAGGACCGCAGGATGGTGAAAGGAAATTGGCGCCGGCTGCAATCAGTTTTACAACAAGACCTTCATTCATTGCCTGCAGATAAATTTCCTGCGATGCGGGAATGACAAGCAATTGAAATCCATCAGGAATTTTTTTACCGTCCAGAATTTCTGTTGCGATGCGAATGTCTTCAATACGTCCGTTGGTGCATGTGCCGATCAGCGCCTGCTGCAGCGGTGTTCCTTTTACTTCGCTTACGGCTTTTACATTGTCCACATTATGCGGAGCCGCAACAACCGGATAAATATCATTCAGGTTGATAATAATTTCTTTTAGGTAAGTAGCGCCTTCATCAGCCCATACGCCATCTACTTTTTGTCCGAGATGTTTTTCAAGCACTTCATCGGCGGGGAACACAGCATTCTTCGCACCCATTTCGGAGGCAAGGTTTGAAAGCACCATACGGTCGGCAATGCATAATGTTTTTACGCCTTCGCCATGGTATTCAATCGACATATAATCGGCGCCGCTGCTGCCAATCATGCCGATGATCCAAAGTGCGAGATCTTTTGCATACACACCTTTGTTTAATTTTCCGTTCAATGTAATTTTTACACTGTCGGGTACGCGGAACCATGTTTCGCCCTGTTTCCAGAGGCCGGCGGCTTCCGTACGGTCAATTCCTGCTGCAAATGCATTGAAAGCACCAGCTGTACTGGTGTGGCTGTCGCTTCCTACGATAATCATTTTCGGACGTGCATAATTGGCCATAATCTGGTGGCAAATTCCCCGGCCCACATCATGAAATTTGGTGATGCCCTGTTTCTTCACGATATCGCGAATCTTTAGGTAATCGTTGGCTAGCTTGGCGTTGGTGGGAGGTGCGTTGTGATCCAGCACGATCAGCAACTGATCGGGATACTTCACCTTTTCGCCTCCCATCTTGGCGAAGGTGGCATTAATGCTGGCTGTGTTGTCATGTGTCAGCACAATGTCGGGTTTCTTAAATACAATGCTTCCGGTATCTGCGCCGAGAATTTTTTCGGCATAAGTTTTAGCGCTCATAAGTAATATGTTTAGTTGTTATGCGTCAAAGATATTTGAAAATTTGAATGAAAAAAGTACTGTTGAAAAAATTATGGAAAATTTCAAAAATCCACCACTAAGGCTCCAGCTTTATTGACACAATGATATTGTATCCCCATCGCTTCACATTCCGCAATCCATTTCGTGCTCTTTCTTTCGCTGTTGCTCGCATCAATTACCAGAACCGAGAAATTATAGAGTTTTTTTAATGTTGCCACCGAAAGTTTTGGATTTCCTGTGATAACCAAATAATCGGTATTAAATTTCTGAATCGCAAAAAGGTCTTTTACATTTTCTGATACAAGTGTTATACGCTTGTTATTTAAAATCAAGGTTGCATTTCGGTTATGAATTTCATTTCGTGTGAAAATATTTTGTTTTGCAAATCCCAAAGAAACTACTTCCGGTTCACCCGTTCCGCGGTATGTCCAGTCGTTGGATACGCGTTGTTTCATTTTTGAAAATGATGCATTTTTTCTTTCTTCAAAAACCATCAGACTTTGTTTGCCCTGTGTTAATTGAACGGCCGTGGCTTTTCCGGCATGATACACCGTAATTACTTTTTGTTGCAACCGGCTGTTCTCGCGAAAAACAGAAAGTGCGATCAACAGAGTTGCAAATACCAATGTTGTTTTTAATGCAGATATTCTGTTTTGCAGAATAAAAAACAACAACCCGGTTATCATTCCATATAAAAGAATGGTTTCTGTCACGCCCGACTGAATGCCTGTTAACGTAGCATACGGAAGATTGTCAAATACCATTACCGTCTGATTCATCAGCCACACAACAAAATCAAGCAGCAATGCCGTTGCTTCGCCCAACCAGGGAGTGCCCGAAAATACAAGCGCAGCAATCGCTGCATAAATGGATACCGTACTGATCGGAATCACTACAAGATTTGATATCAAGAAAAAATTCGGGAACTGATGAAAGTAAAAAATACTTAGCGGGAATGTCGCAATCTGTGCGGCAATTGAAACAGCCGTTAGTTTCCATATTTCGTTGGCAATTCTGTTTTTCGGTTTGAAAACAGAATATACAGGCTGTTGCAAAATCACGATGCCGATTACAGCAAGGTAAGTCAGTTGAAAGCCAATGTCGGCAATTGCAAAGGGATTGAAAAGTAGAATCAGAAATGCCGATGCAAGAATTGTATTCATTGTGTAGGTCTGCCGGTTCATGGCTTTGCCTGCAACAATAAAACTCAGCATCAGCGCGGCGCGAAGCACGGGAGGCGAAAGCCCCGTCATAAATGCATAGAACCAGAGAAACAAAATAATAATGACAGCTTTTATAAGTAAACCATGTCTTCGCCTGTTGAGAAAGAACAGAAAAAAGTTAATCACTGCAAAAATAATCCCCACGTGCAAACCCGATACGGACAGCACATGCAGCGTTCCGGAACTTGCGTAGGCTTGTCTTAATTCTGGATCAATCTCATCGGTATAGCCGGCAGTAAGCGCAGCAATCACAGCAAACTCATCGCCTTTTATTCCGGCATCACGGTAGGTTTGAAGCAAGCGGTCGCGCATTGTAAGAGCAAAAGCAAATACAGGGTTTCCATGACCGGATGAAAGCATCTGCCAGTGATTTTTCTTGATATAGGATTGATGATAAATATTTCTGTAGCCCAAATAGCGGCGGTAATCAAACTCATTCGGATTGGCTGGTGGCGTGAGTGCAGAAGGTTCTGCATCGAGCAGTAACTGATCTCCGTATTTAAGTGCTTTGGAAGTTTCATCTTTTTCAATCCATAACAACAAGCGACCAGAAATTTTTTGCCAGTTTTTTTCAGTACCACAGTATTGAAGTGAAACCGTAACCTTCACTGTTTTTTCTTTGATAGAAACGGGATCATCAACAGTAGCAATAATCTTTTCTTCAGCGGCAAAATGTTTTTCAAAAAATGAATTTTGATTTCGGGCATCATAAAACTGAGTTGCCGACATACCTAAAACAATCATGAGTGAAGTCAGAATCAGTCCGGCTTTCCACTCACGTCCGTAGGAAGGTTGAAGTGTGTCGAAAAATGTAATTAGGCAGAAAATTAAAAATAAGCCGGCAGCCAAAGGAAAGCCCCATGTATTAGGATAGGGGTGAAGCAAATAAAGTGAAATGCCTGTCATGAAAGGCAAAAGCAGTCGCAGCATGGGAATTGCAGAGATCGCAGGCATAATGAAAAATTATTTCTTTTTAAAAATTCCGAGAAAACTTTTTGAGGATGTTGGTAATTGTGTTTTATAGGATTCTAGAAATTCTTCCAGTGAGACACGTAAGTCAACGGCATTCACATATCTGTTTTTGATGCCTTCAACAAGTATTTGCCCGAGCTCCTCTTTCCCGTATTGGTTAGGAGCATGCTGCATGCGGCTTTTGGAAGTTGTTTTGTCAATAATCTGCATCAAAGCTTCCGGAATTTCAGTGGTGCGGGGCAGAGCCATATTCATCTGCATCGACATCAGCTTAACAGGATTGTCAGAATCAAAGGGCGGATGACCACACATGAATTCATAAAAAGTCATTCCGGCTGCATACATATCTGTATGTGGTCCTAAAAGTTCTTTCGCACCCAAAATTTGCTCGGGTGGTGAATACACCAATGAGTAGGGCAGACGTGTGTTGAGAAATGCAGGATCATCGGTATAAGCAAGCCCGAGATCAATTAGTTTCAAATGGGGATTTTCTATTGCGTCTTTTCGGTTGCTATCGTGAAGAAAAAACAGATTGCGCGGTTTAATGTCGGTGTGATAAACTTTCTTGTTATGCAGAAACTCTAATGCATGGCATAACTGAATGAAACATTTTGTAAGAAAAATAATTTTATCGGAACCCGATAATTTATTCTTTTCAAGAAACTTTTTAAGATCACTTCCGATAAGCAACTCGCTTACAACAAAAGCATTTCCATCCAATGTGCAAAAGTCCATCATCTTAATCAGTTGAGGACAATCGTAACGCATCATTAGTCCTTCCTGAACGAAGCGAAGTAAGGCGCCACGACTGTCCTTCAAGCTGGGATGAAGCATCTTTACAGCAATACCTTCGCCGGTTTCTATGCAAACACCTTTGAATACACGGCCAAATCCCTTTGTAGGACTTAAAAGTGCATCCGGATCGAAGTGATAATTACCGTTTTTTCCTTTGATGGTTACATCTGACATGGTGGAATTTTAACATTAATGTTAAAAATATTGAACTGATTTTTTTTAATGGATTAAAATGTAAATTTACTGCGACAATCTTAAAAACAAAATTCCGCATGAAAAAAAATCTCCATTTACCTGTTTTAATTGCATTGGCATTTCCGATTGCGATACTGTTATCGTGCAACGACAGTACAAAGAAGGCGCAGCAGCCTCCTAAGCTTTACCCATTAAAAGATTTTTTTTAAGAACCCTGAAAAAACCGGCTATCAGATTTCGCCCGACGGCAAATATTTCTCTTATCTGGCACCCTGGGAAAAGCGCATGAATATTTTTGTTCAGGAAGCTGGGAAAGAGGAGGCCGTAAGAATAACTTCAGTAAAAGATCGTGATTTAACTGTTTATTTCTGGAAAGGAAACGATCGTATACTTTATTTGAAAGACACAGGTGGCGATGAAAATTTTCATCTGTACGGTGCAAGTATAGATGGAAAAACAGAAAAGGCGTATACCGATTTTCCAAAAGTGCGGGTTGATTTGATTGACGATCTTGAAAACAACCCTTCAGAGATTATTATCAGCATGAACAAGCGCAATCCGCAGGTTTTTGATCCTTTTCGCCTGAATATCGAAACCGGAGAAATGAAAATGATAGCTGAAAATCCGGGAAATATTTCCGGCTGGATTACTGATCATGACGGAAAGCTGCGCGTGGCAACTGCTACCGATGGTGTTAACGCAAGTATTCTATACCGTGAAAAGGAAACCGATAAATTCAAGGTTGTACTTACAACGAATTTCAAGGAATCTGTATCTCCTTATGTATTCATGGCGGATAACAAAAATATGATTGCCGTTTCGAACCTGGGTCGTGATAAAGCTGCCGTTGTTGAATTCGATATTGCAAATGGCAAGGAAGTGAAAGTGCTTTATGAAAATAAAGATTATGATGTCTCCGGTATTGGCTTTTCGAAGAAAGACAAGAAACTGCTGTATGCAAATTTTGTTTCCTGGAAAGATGAAAAATATTTCTTTGATAAAGATGCTGAAGCCATGTATAAAAAACTGGATGAAAAACTTCCCGGTCATGTTGTGTATGCTGCATCATGGACAAAGGATGAACAGAAATACATGATTCGCTCATACAACGATCGTTCGAAAGGTGCTTATTATATCTATGATAAAAAATCCGGAAAGCTGGATTCAATTCATACGGTAGCTCCATGGATCGTAGAAAATGACATGGCAGAAATGAAACCCATTACATACAAAACCCGTGATGGCCTTACCATTAATGGATATCTGACATTGCCTGTGGGCCGTGATCCCAAAAATCTTCCGGTGGTGGTAAATCCTCATGGTGGTCCATGGGCGCGTGATGAGTGGGGCTTTAATCCCGAAATTCAGTTCCTCGCAAACCGTGGTTATGCTGTGTTCCAGATGAACTTCCGCGGATCAACCGGTTATGGAAAAAAATTCTTTGAAGCATCCTTTAAACAATGGGGACTTAAAATGCAGAATGATATCAGCGATGGTGTACAGTGGCTCATTGATCAGGGTTACGCGGATCCAAAACGAGTTGCTATTTATGGCGGAAGCTATGGTGGTTATGCGACTCTCGCAGGAATCACAATGACTCCTGACCTTTATGCCTGTGCTATTGATTATGTAGGTGTTTCCAACCTCTTTACTTTTATGAGCACCATTCCACCCTATTGGAAACCCATGCTGGATATGTTCTACGAAATGGTTGGCGATCCTAAGAAAGACAGTGTGCAGATGCACAATACATCACCCGTGTTTTTTGCAGATAAAATCAAATGTCCTTTGTTCATTGCACAAGGAGCAAACGATCCGCGAGTAAACAAGGCTGAAGCGGACCAGATGGTTGCTGCTTTGAAAAAACGGGGTGTTGCAGTAGAATATATGGTGAAAGACAACGAAGGTCATGGTTTCCGCAATGAAGAAAACAAATTCGAATTCTATGCAGCTATGGAAAAATTCCTCGCAAAGTATTTGGTGGCAAAAGAAGAGCAGGCTAAGAAATAATTTCTTTGTTTTTTGTTTATAAAATGTAAAGAATAACTGATTTTTTTAAAAATTCCCGTCTGTTTGTGCAGGCGGGAATTTTGTTTTATATTTGTCCGCATGAAGAAAGTATACGCAATCGGAGAAACTGTTTTTGATATCATTTTCAAAAGCGGTACACCACTGGCAGCAACGCCGGGTGGTTCCACATTAAACAGTGCAGTTACGCTGGGTCGGCTGGGTATTCCGGTGTATTTTATTTCTGAAATCGGAAATGACGCTCCTGCTGATTTGATTCGTGACTTCTTGTCGCAAAACAATGTCCGGGCAAATCATATTTACAACTACGATGGCAAATCTTCTCTTGCGCTTGCTTTCCTCGATCATGGCAACAATGCGCAGTACACTTTTCATAAACAAATGCCTTCCAAGGGGCTCCCGGTGTCATTGCCAACCTTTCGCGCTGACGACTTTCTGCTTTTCGGCTCCTATTACGCAATCGATCGACGTATCCGTCGTAAACTTTTTCGCTACGTCAGGCTTGCAAACAGCAATGGCGTAATAACAGTTTATGATCCAAATTTCCGTAAATCACATCTGGATGAAGTAGAAACGGCGCGCCAGATTATCAATGAAAATTTTGATTATGCAGATGTGGTTCGTGCATCGGATGAAGATTTTAAAAATATTTTTCATACCGACGATCCCGAAGTGGCATATGGCATTTTGCCAGAGAATAAAATTTTAGTTTTTACCTGTGCTGCCAAAGGCGTGCACCTGATGACACCTAACTTCACAAAGTACTATCCGGTTCGTCCTTTTATTCCTATAAGTACGATTGGCGCAGGAGATACTTTTAATGCTGCATTAATTTTCGGACTCTATAAATGTAAAGTAACACGCAAAACATTACGCGATCTTCCTATTGAAAAGTGGGATGCCATCATCGAACAAGCCATCACTTTTTCGGAAGCCGTTTGTCAGAGTTTCGAAAATTACCTTCCTTCAGAACTGGCTGCCCAATATCAGTTGGGATAAATTTGCCGGAGTCATCAAATTTGTTTATTTTTATCAAAAAATTTGATGCCTGCCGATGAAATTTAAAAAAATATTGTTTCTTTCAGTTTTTGCTTTGCTATTTTCTTTGTCAGCATTTGCACAGCACAGTTGCTGTAGTTATGATTTTGCAAAAAATGAAAGACAATGGCAGCCTAATATCCTTTACAGGTCAAGCTGGGATGGCGGTGCGCTTTTTCTGGAAAAAGATGCATTCACTTTTGTAATGCAGAATTCAAAAGATATTCAGGCATACAAAAGAGCTACCTATCACGACACATTGCCAGAATCTTTAAAAAAGAATAATAAAATCTCCAACATTCGTCATCATGCCGTGCGCATGCGATTCATCAATGCAAATCAGGATGTGAAGTGTTCTTCCGAAAAACAAATTCCCGGTTATACAAATTACTTTCTAGGGAAAGATAAATCACGCTGGGCTTCCCGTGTCCCTTCGTTTGAAGTTGTAAATTATGACAACCTGTATAAGGGTATCGATTTGAAAATTCACTCCAGTGATGGAAATCTGAAATACGATTATATTGTCCATCCCGGTTCATCTGCATCATCTATTCGTATTCGTGTAGAAGGTGCACAGGATGTTCAGATACGTGAAGAAAACCTTGTTATAAAAACAAGTGTTTCTGATTTGAAAGAATTGAAGCCTGTTGCTTATCAGTTTGTAAACGGTATAAAAAAAGATGTTGTTTGCCGTTTCGCTTTGCACCGAGATGTTGTTACTTTCGATTTTCCGGAAGGATATGATAACACGAAAGATTTAATCATCGATCCCTCCTGGATTTTTGGAACCTACACAGGCTCTACAGCTGATAACTGGGGCTTTACAGCTACTTTCGACAAAGCAGGGAATGTGTATTCAGGCGGAATCGTTTTCGATATTGGATATCCAGTTAGTGCCGGTGCATATCAACTTACTTTTGGTGGTGGTGAACTCAACCCACCCTTTAATGTTGATCAGTTAGGTTGTGATGTGGGTATTATAAAATACAATACAACGGGTACCACTCGCTTATTTGCAACGTATCTGGGAGGCAGCCGGAATGAACTTCCCCATAGTCTGATCATAAATAATTCAGATGAACTTGTAATTTTTGGTACGACGGGATCCGATAATTTCCCGGTTACATCTGGTGCATTTGACACTACATTTAACGGAGGGACCAATGTTGCCTATGATAATGGTGCCATATTGTTTTCTTATGGAATTGATATCTATGTTGCAAAGCTCAGTAACGACGGAACACAGCTCATTGCTTCTTCATACGTCGGAGGAACACAAAACGATGGCTTGAATTACGCAACCCCGCTCTCATACAACTATGCAGACGGCGCAAGGGGAGAAGTGATGATTGACAGAAATGACAATGTATTTGTAGTATCCTGTACCAATTCACCCGATTTTCCAGTAACAGCGGGCGCTTACCAAACTATGCACGGTGGCGGAGGACAGGATGGGTGTATTTTTAAAATGGATATGACGCTTTCAAGCATGCTGTGGTCTACTTTTATTGGCGGGTTCGGGAATGATGCAGTGTATTCAATTGTTATTGACAAATACGATAAGATATACATGGCGGGTGGAACTGCATCAACAAATTTTCCAACTACTACAGGCGTGCTGTATCCTTCTTATAACGGTGGTGTACTCGATGGATTTGTAGCTGAATTATCGGATGATGGTTCTACGCTTCTTGCATCTACATTCTATGGTACTGTTACGTACGATCAGGTTCATTTTGTTCGTGTTGACCGAAACAGCAATGTTTATGTGATGGGTCAAACCGAAGCCGGAGGAATGACTTATGTCCATAATGCAGTCTTTTATCAGAGTGGTGGCGGATTATTCATCAGTAAATTGACAAATCCGCTGGATTCATTAATTTGGTCAACCGTCTTCGATAAAAATGATGGACGTCCCGATCTATCACCTTCCGCATTTCTTGTCGACTATTGCAATAAAATTTATTTTTCAGGATGGGGCGGTGCAGTAAACGGATTTGGTGGTACAAATGGGCTTCTTACTACGCCCTTACCTTTTCAGGCTTCTACTGATAACAGTGATTACTACTTGATGGTTATCAACGATGATGCTTCAGCGCTCGTGTATGCTACTTTTTATGGTGGTGGTGTAAGTGCCGAGCATGTGGATGGTGGCACCAGTCGTTTCGACAAGGCAGGAAGAATTTATCAATCGGTATGCGCAGGATGTGGCGGTAACAGTGATTTTCCTACTACGCCCGGGGCGTGGTCGAATACAAACAATAGTTCAAATTGTAACAACGGTGTTTTTAAATTCGATTTTAATCTTCCGATTGTTGTTGCTGATTTCGATGTGCCACCTGTTATCTGTGCGCCTGATACCATGCATTTCAACAATACCAGTATTGGGGGAATTCAATACAGCTGGGATTTTGGAGATGGAACCGGATCTACACAAACAAGCCCGGATCATTTATATACGCTGCCCGGCATGTACAATGTAACGCTGATCGCTACGGATACTGGTGCATGCAATACTGCGGATACTTTGGTTCAGCCCGTGATGGTCTTGTCAAATTCTCCCGATACTTTGCTCCCGCAATCCATTTGTCATGGCGGAGATGTGCAGATAGGTTTCCTTCCTGCTGCTGATACTTCCATTCATTATACATGGTCGCCGGTTTCTACATTGAGCAGTGGTGGTATTTCTAATCCGGTTGCATCACCAACCGTTTCTACTACCTATTCTGTTACCGTTACAAATTATATCTGTACTGCTGTTTACACGCAAATTGTCAGCGTCTCGAACATCAGTGTTAATGCAGGACCTGACACGAGCAGTTGTATGGATACGTTGAAAATGATAGCAACATCGGGTGGAGGAATCAATCATTTCATCTGGTCCACAAATCACTTTTTCACGGATACAATCAACACATCGGTGAATGATAGCACTGCCAGTATTTTTGTAACGGGCCCGCACTGGTATTATGTGATGGTAGATGATGGAATTTGTACAGCCATCGATAGCATGTTTATTGGATTGGTCTCCATGAATACTACAGCAAATTCTACCAATTCACTTTGTTTTTACGATTGCAATGGCTCCGTATTTCTTTCCACAACCGGTGGAACACCACCTTATACATACGCTTGGAGCAATGGTTCCTCAAACGATACATTGCAGAATTTGTGTGCTGGTCCGCTTTATCTGACCATAACCGATAATGTAAATTGCAAAATGTACGATACGGTTAATATCACTGCGCCTCCGCCTGTCACGGCATTGCCTGTTACAGTAAATGCATGCTATGGCATTTGCTCGGGTCTGATTAGCGTTAATGCTTCAGGTGGAACACCCGGTTATACGTATGCATGGAATAATAGCGCTACCACCAGCTCGCAGCAGAATTTATGTCCCGGCATTTATACAGTGACAATTACAGACAGCCATCTGTGTGATACAATTGTATCAGATACAGTTCATGAATTTCCTTCCAATCCGCCTGTGACAGCATGGGCTGATAATGATACTTTGTACGAAGGTCAGTCAACGATAATCCATGCATCACCACCCGGAGTTTATACGTATCAGTGGACACCAACCGAAGGTCTTGAAAATCCCAATGCAGCTTCTACAACAGCGACCCTTACACAGACAACAACTTTTATTGTTAACATTACGGATATATATGGATGCACCAATTCAGATACAGTTACAATTTATGTCACTGATGTAGCCTGTGATGAAAATGATATTTACATTCCAAATGCATTTACACCCAATGGCGATAACGTAAATGATGTGCTTTATGTGCGGAGTCCTGTAATCGAGATTTTATACTTCGCAGTATATGACCGCTGGGGTGAACGTGTGTTCGAAACGCGCGATATCAATCAGGGATGGGATGGTACTTTCCGCGGAAAACCTTCGGACCCGGATGTTTTCTATTATTACATTGAAGCAGGATGTTATAACAAAGAGAAATTCTTTAAAAAAGGAAACATAACACTGATAAGGTGATGAAGAAATTTCTTTTCATAACGATGCTATTTTTTCCTGCATTTATTTTTGCACAGGATATTCATTTTACTCAATATCCCAATACACCGCTTTATCTCAATCCCGCAAATGCCGGCATGTTTCAGGGCACGAATCGTTTTGGTGCCAGCCATCGTATGCAGTGGAGATCGGTTTCTACGCCCTATGTTACATTCTCAGCATTCAGTGATATGCGTGTGCATGCATTCAAATACAGACGCCCTGTTCTCGGTGTGGGTATTATTTTTAACCGTGATCAGGCTGGCGATTCCGAATTCGGAACTACGCAGGCTGGATTAAATTCTTCACTCATCATTCCTGTTGGGAATTCATCTTCAAAAATACTATCACTGGGTGCCGGATTGTTTTTCAATCAGCGTTCGCTTACCTACGACAAACTTACTTTTGATAACCAATACAACGGCTACACATACGATCCTTCTATGCCCAATGGTGAGACTTTTATAAAAGACAAACTTACATTTCTTGATTTTTCTTTCGGTGCTTCCATGAAAATTTATCAGGGTGGAAGAAAGTTTAATCATTTCGGATTGTCTGTATCCCATCTGAACAAGCCTTTTCAATCGCTCTTCGATAATAAAAATATTAAACTCGATCGCAAACTTGTGTTATACGAAATGACGCGCTTTGCTTTGGGAAAAAACACGGAAATTGATCCTTCCATTCTTCTCGGTTTTCAAGGCACCTATCGCGAGATCGTTCCCGGCGCTACTTTTCGCATGATACGAAACAGTACGGTCGAAAATTTCTTTGCATTAACAGCCAGTGTTTTTTGGCGCGTGGGCGATGCCATGATTCCTTCCATCGGTGCTGATTATAAATTGTGGACGGCTGCACTTAGTTATGATGTGAATCTTTCAGGACTCAAACCAGCCAGCAATCTGAAAGGTGGATATGAGATTACACTTTTGTATAAAATGAATAAAATAAAAGCGAAAAGAGAAAAATCAATTCCTTGTCCGATCATGTGATGAAAAAACTGCTGATTTATAGCCTCCTATTTTCGGGAATTCTTTTCTCATCACAGTTGCATGCGCAAACGCGTGAGGACTGCTTGCGCTTTGCCAATGAAGCTTTTCTCGATTGTGATTATTATTCTGCAGCGTCCTACTATAACACTTTACTTGGCTACGATTCTTCCTCCATGGAAATAGTTTTTAAATATGCCGAAGCCTGCCGTCTTGCTCTGGATTATAACAAAGCGGAAAAAGCCTATCTGAAAGTAGTGAACAGTAATGATGTTTCCCGCTTTCCGGAATCCCGCTTCTGGCTTGCCCTTATGATGAAGTCGCAGGGTAAATACAAGCTGGCAGAAAGTGAATTTGCTACTTTTTATGAGTTGAGAAAAAATGATAATTCCTATTATTCACAGCATGCATTAAAAGAAATTGATGCTTGCAAATACGCTGACAGTGCTGTACATGATTCATTGCCGATTTTAATTACACACCTGAGCCAGAATGTAAATACACCTTATTCAGAATATGCGCCCTATCAGTTGGGCGATACCATGCTGCAGTTTTCATCGCTTCGCCCAACACTCACTTCCGGTGTTGAAGGAATTATCGACATGAAATATTCTTCCCGGCTTTTCAAATCGAAAATTTTCCAGATGGGCTATAAGCCCGGAAAGGAAATGGCGAAATTGTTTAATGATATAAAAGCTTTCAACGGAAACAGTGCGTACAGCAGTGATTATAAACGCATGTTCTTTACGCGATGCGAGCAATTAAATGTCTCGCGCTTTCGTTGTAAAATTTATTGCAGCGAATTTAGTAATGGCAAATGGCAGGAGCCTTTTCCGCTGTGCGAAAAAATAAATCAGAAATATTATACCAGCACACAGCCTTGGGTTGTGAGTGATGAAGATGGAAATGCAACTTTGTATTTTTCATCCGATAAACCTGGCGGAATGGGTGGGATGGACCTTTGGGTTTCTTCACTTGATAAAAAATGCAATTGTTCCGATCCGGTCAATCTTGGAAAAGCTATTAATACAGAAGATGACGAGATAACTCCTTTTTTCTACGATTCAACAAAAACATTATACTTCAGTTCAACCGGCCACAAAGGATTTGGTGGTCATGATATTTTTAAAACAAAAAAAATAAATGATGTATGGACACCCCCTGAAAATTTGGGAGTGCCCGTCAATTCTGGCTATAACGATATCTATTATGTAATTAATGAAGTGGATACCGATGGTTATTTTGCATCCAACCGACCGGGCTCTTTGTATTTGAAAAATGAAACCTGTTGTTATGATATTTATTCCTATCAGTGGATGGGTAAGATTAAGAAACCAGTTTTAGTAAACGTTGTTAAAAAAGATTCTGTTACAATTGCGATGAAAATCCGCGATCTGCTTCCTATTGCTTTGTATTTTCATAACGACGAACCCGATCCCCGCACGCGCACAACCACGACAGATTTGAACTATGAACAAACGCTGGTTAAATATGTCAAGTTGAAGGATAAATACAAAAAAGAATACGGAAAAGGTCTGGAAGGATATGATAAGATGAAAGCCGAGCAGGATATTGATAAATTTTTTAATGATTATGTTACACGGGGTTTTTCAAAACTTAAGTTGTTTGCCTATTTACTGCGGCAGGATATGGAAGCGGGGAACCTTGTGAAAATTACTGTAAAGGGTTATTGCAGCCCGCTAACTACAAATGAGTACAATGAAAAATTAGCCAAGCGCCGTATTTCAAGTTTTGTCAACTGGCTGTATCAGTACGATGACGGTAGTTTTGTGAAGTACATGAATGGAACGGCTGAGAACGGAGGACGATTATACATTATTGAGGAACCATTGGGAGAAGAAAAGGCGGATGTGAATGTAAGCGACAATCCCAACGATCAGCGCAACTCGGTATTCAGCCGGGCTGCTGCAATGGAACGAAAAATTCAGATTCTTTATTATACATCCGAATAAATTGAACCGCCATGGAAAAAAGTAAAATGACCGTTCGCAAACCCACTGCTGAAGAAATGGAAACATCGGCACAATGGGGAACCTGGAGCAAAAGTCCGTCGATATTCGATTGGCAGTATGCCGAAAAAGAAACCTGCTACATTCTGGAAGGAGAAGCCGAAGTATCGGATCGTGAGGGAAACCACGTCAAATTTGGTCCCGGCGATTTTGTGGTTTTTGAAGAAGGTCTCGATTGTACCTGGAAAATCAAACAGACGATTCGAAAGAAGTATCGGTTTGGGTGAGGTTTTAGGAAAACTAAAAATTGTATTTATTCAAAAAAAATTTATGAAAAAAGCAAAAATCATTTTCGTATTAATGATTCCGTTTTTATACTGCGGTTTGCTATCATCTCAAACAATCACTATACCGGTTGTTGTTCATGTAATCTGGTATAATGTTTCACAAAACATATCTGATGCACAGGTTCAATCGCAGATTGAGGTGTTAAATGAAGATTTTGGAAGAACAAATATTGATACAATAAATACTCCTGCGGCATTTGCAGGCTTGGCAGCAAATACGGAAATTCAGTTTTGTCTGGCGCAAACGGACCCAAACGGATTACCTACAACAGGGATAATTCACAAGCAAACATTTACATCTTCTTTTTCTTCGGACAATAAAGTCAAACAGTCACTACAAGGCGGAGATAATGCTTGGGATGTGACGCGTTATTTTAATATTTGGGTTTGTAATTTGAATGGAGGCTTGATTGGGTATGGAGAGTTTCCAACAAGCACAATCAGCAATACCTATGGTGTTGTTATACACTACTCGTTTTTCGGCAGGACAGGGGCTGTTTCTTACCCATATGATAAAGGTCGGAGTTGCACCCATGAGGTTGGACATTGTTTTAACCTTTACAATTTAGTGGGAAATCCTGGTTGTATAGAAACCGATTCTGTTTCCGATACACCAACACCTTCTGGAAATAATTATGGGTGTTCGTCTTATCCTTTGCTGGATGCATGCAATCCTACTGCGCCTGGAGTTATGTTTATGAATTTCATGACATACTCGGATGATAGCTGTATGAATATGTTTACGTATGGCCAGAAAACACGTATGCACGCAATGCTGAACACATCCCCTTATAATGCTCTTCCTGCTTCAACAACCTGTTTGCCTGTTGGTATTAATGAAATTAAAAATGATTTTTACTTATCCTTTTTTCCAAATCCTGCAGGTAATGAAATTAGAATCAAGTTGAACAAACCCCTCGGAAAAGATGCATACATTTCCATTTTAAATTCTATAGGCGAGGAAGTTTTAAAAAGGAAAGTATATAAAATGGAAAGCGAAGTGAAGCTTGATGTTGCTGCATTTCCGACGGGAATGTATTTTGTAAAGGTGAATGGGTACTCAGGAAAGTTTGTTAAAAATTGATTGCAAACTGTAATCCCCCCAAAAAAGGTGTATCTACCATCATATTTTTTTAATTATACCTAAGGGTATTATACCACTAGGTATTATACAAAAAGGTATAAAATAATTATGAAAAGTCAATATTTCTTTCAAATTATTTTAAAATGATTACCGAAAAAGCGGATGTAAATCAAAGCGGAGTTTGCACCTACATATACCGAACCTTAATCGTAATCTTCTTCGTTTCTTTATTCAGATAAAAACAAAATTTTGTGAAGTCTGGCTTTTTCAATCCGGTTTCATAATAATTTGAAAAACCAAAACCTTCCTGCGGATATCCTATGAAATTGTATGACATGTCACCATCCTTGTCTTCGTCATCCAGCAGTGCAATTCCAAATACACCCGATTCCCAGTTGAGTTTAATGTTCATTTGCCCGTTCACTACCGTATTCTTAGGAAATGTTTTTGAGATATAAGGCTTTTCTTCATTAAAGCTATCTGCGTTTTTGAAAAAACCAAGCTGAATATTACCGGTTTTATTTTGGATATTCGTAATTGTGATATCCAGAACTTGCGCACGAATATGCATTCCAAAGCCAAGTATTAAAAAGATGAGGATAATTATCTTTTTCATGGTGGGTAGTTATTTTTTTGATTTCTTAGCGTAGATTTTCAACTACAATATTAGGACTAAAAAATCATTTTTGCAAGCATGCATAGAAATGTATGCGATGTTGTCGCGACAGAAAAAATGAAAGTGTTTAATATTATTTCACATCTTCACAACTATTTCCCATACAATTGGGTCTTTGTTTGGGTTTGGGAAGGAGTTTCAAGCGAATAAACAGATCATATACTTTACAACCGACACAAATTGCGAAGGCTGTTTCAAGATAGAGCATCAACAGGCAAAGCATGCAAAGCGGACATATGGTGTGGAAAAACGACGGATCATTTAGTAACAAAAGTGATAAAACAAATATGGTGGATGATAGGAGCAATCCTATACTCCATGCAAACTTTTTCTGAACAGCACCAATAGGAATAGGTGTCTGCTTTCTAACAAAAATCCAAGCAAGCAAAACAGTCGGAGAGAACATCGGATTGATAAAAAGTCCGATTAGAAAATTTATGACCAATCCTCCCATAACATACGGGATGGGCTCATAATTTTTTAAAACAAATCCGTTAATTGTTGCAATCAGTCCGAAGAGAAACATGATGCCGGCGCTGGCTCTCATGCGCCTTTCGTTTAAAACCTTGTAAGGCTTTCCATCGATGTAATAACCAAAACTTAATATTGACATAGTGATTTTGTTTTACGCAAATGTATTAAAAGTAAAGATTGAAAATATTCAAAGGCGGCGTACTGCCCTCTCAATATAAATTCGTAAAATTCTTGAAGGCATTATGGAATAAGACTTTCGGAGTTTTGTAGTGGTTTGTTTTATCGATGAATAAACATAAAAAGTACGTTGAAAAACATTTCAAGAAAAATATTTTATCTGTACTAATTCTCAGAACAGACTCAAAACCATATTTCAAAATTTAGTTTTTTTAGTATCTTTGCAATCTATTCGGGTGGTTAGCTCAGTTGGTTTAGAGCATTACCTTGACAGGGTAGGGGTCGATGGTTCGAATCCATTACCACCCACAAATCAAATAGACCATTCGCAATATGCGAATGGTTTTTTTTTTTTTTTCATGATTTGATCAAACAATGTTTGAATGAAAGAATTGAAAAATGTTGGATAAATAATCGGGTGATTGTTTTTATTCTGTTGCAAGAAACCAGTTCAATGCATCTTTTCGGGAAGTGAAAATGCGAAAATCATAACCTTTCGTTGTTATGTATCGTGCGAGTTCTTCTGCATTAAAACGAACCAGCAAATCTTCGGAAACAACAAAGGCGCCTTTTCGGGGATTCTTACTTAAAATGGGATTTACGATTTCATTAACGACCCAGTTTCTGTCTTCAGGGAGTACATAGTTTTGATTACGTGCATCTGTAAACCAAAAATGAATGTCGTGCTTTTCGAACTGTGTAAGGCAATTGCGTAAGACCAACCTGTAATTTTCACTGCTGATGGATGTAGCTTCTTTCCAGAAAACCTCAAGCATCCTGAGATTCTCATGATAGGTTACCATTGCATATTGATTATTCAGACAAATCATATAACAAATGTACAATTATATCGGTGTAAGATACAAAAAAAAATATGAAATGCCAAATTTATCTGACGAACTAGATTTTCCCTTTAATTTTATAGACTAAAATTCCTGCCCATTCATGAATTAAAATGTTCCAGGTTGTTAAATTGTCTGGATGAGGGATAAGCAGATGTTGAAACTGAAAGCGACGAACACCACTATGAAAATCAGTTGGATAAGGTGCAATGTTAAGTGGGTATTTGTTAAAGCACTTCACTGCACGAGGCATGTGATAGGCTGATGTAATCAGCAGAAAACGGCCTTTTGGCCAAAGCTGTTTGCAATATAGATTCGCATAATACGCATTCTCAAAAGTGTTTTTCGAAAAGCTTTCTGTGATAATATCTTTTTCAGGAATTCCTAGCTGAATAAGGTATTGGGATAGTAATGCTGATTCCGATTCGTCATCATGAAGCAAACTTGCATCACCTCCGCAAAGGAAAATCTTTTTGATTTTTTTTTGCTTATAGAGGCTGGCAGCCTGCAGAAAACGGTCTGTACTACTCAGGAAAACCAATCGGTTATTTTGTTTATCAAGTGTTACCATTCCGCCACTTAATACAATTCCTGCATCATAGGCTGAGTCTGACTGGCTAATTTGAGTAGGAGAATATTCCCAGGCGCGCATGGCTTCATCTGCAATAAACGAATTCATAAAAAAGTATAGAGCTATAATGCCTGAAAGTAAAAGTCGTTTTCCTGCTGTGCGTTTCCTGAAAATAAAGGCAAGGATAAACACAATCAAAACCCAGTTGGCAGGATAGAGAAGATAAGAGAGTAGCTTTGAAAGTGTAAAAAACAAAATCAGAAAAGTTGATGAATAAATTATTTTACCTTTACTGCAAATTTACAATAATCTGAAGAAATGATCAGGAAAATTATCACACTGCTGTTGATTCTGCCATTCCAGTTGTTTGCGCAGAAGGAAATCACGCTTAATGATGTTTGGGCAAGCGGAAAGTTTTATCCGGGACGTTACGAAACGGTTGTTCCGATGAAAGATGGCGAACATTATGTTATTGTTGAGGGCGGGATATTTATTAATAAGTATGAATACAAAACCGGCAAGATGCTGGAAACAATCATCCGCTCCGGCGAAATGGTGCAGACTGGAAATACGACTGCTATTCAGATTGAAGAAATTGTGTTTTCAGAAGATGAATCAAAAATCCTTATCACTTCGGAAACAGAAAATATTTATCGCCGTTCATCTGTATCCGAATTTTATGTGTGGGATTTTAAAGCAAAAAAACTGACACGCGTTTCTGAAAATGGGAAACAGCAATTGGCGTCGCTTTCCCCTGATGGAAGCAAAGTTGCGTTCGTCAGAGAGAATAATATTTTCATGAAAGACCTGACAACCGGAAAAGAAATTCAGGTAACAACGGATGGTAAGAAAAATTCAATTATCAATGGTGCGCCAGACTGGGTGTATGAAGAAGAGTTTGAATTCGCAAGAGCCTTCGACTGGTCGCCCGATGGAAAAAAAATTGCCTATATACGCTTTGATGAATCGAACGTGAAAGAATTCGAACTGGAATATTATGGGAAATTGTATCCGGAGCAATTCCGCTACAAATATCCCAAAGCCGGCGAAAGCAATTCTATTGTTTCTGTTCATGTTTACGATGTGGTGTCCGGAAATATTAAAAGTATGGACATTGGAACTGAGAAAGACCAATACATTCCGCGAATCAAATGGACAACGGATCCAAACCAACTTTGTATTTTCCGCATGAACCGCTTGCAGAATAAACTGGAGCTTCTCTTTGCTGATGCGACCAGCGGAACTTCCCGCTATGCATTTACTGAAGAAAACAGTCGTTATATTGAAGTGAATGATTATCTCCAATTCATAAAAGACAACAGTTTTTTATGGGTCAGTGAAAAGGATGGTTACATGCACATATATTTATATGATAAAAATGGAAAACAGATTTCTCAGGTTACCAAAGGAAACTGGGATGTGGATAAAGTATATGGTATGGATGAAAAGACAGGAATTGTTTATTACAGTTCTGCAGAAGTATCTCCGATGGACAGACAGGTTTATGCAATCAAGCAGGACGGTACAGGAAAACGTAAACTGACAACACGCAAAGGCGTGAATGAAGCGGAATTTAGTACTACGTATAAATATTTTATTAATATCCATTCCGATATCAACTCCCCATTTTATGTAAATATTATTAAAACTTCTGATCTGAAAGAGCTGAAAATGCTGGAAAACAACCAGAAAGTAATTGATAATATGAAGCAATATGGTTTCTCACCTGCCGATTTTTTTAAATTTAAAACCCGCGATGATGTTGAATTAAATGGATGGATGATCAAACCTGCCAATTTTGACCCTTCCAAAAAATATCCTGTTCTAATGTCAGTGTATGGAGGTCCGAATTCTCAGGAAGTCGTTGATCAGTGGGGTTATTTTAATTTCATCTGGTTCGAAATGCTGAGTCAGAAAGGATACATTATCGTTAGTGTTGACGGACGTGGTACTGGTTTTCGCGGAGAGGAATTCAGAAAGTGCACATATATGAAAATGGGGGAGCTAGAAACTAAAGATCAGATTGAATCGGCGGTTTATCTGGGTGGACTCGATTATGTTGATAAAAGCAGAATTGGAATCTTTGGCTGGAGCTACGGTGGGTACATGACTGCATTATGCCTGACAGTAGGTGCAGATTACTTTAAAACAGGATTGGCTGTTGCTCCAGTTACCAACTGGCGGTATTATGATAATATCTATACTGAACGCTTCATGCGCACACCCCAGGAGAATCCGAAAGGGTACGATGATAATTCACCCACAACCTACGCCTCCAAGCTGAAAGGCAAGTTATTATTGGTTCATGGTGGTGCAGATGATAATGTACACATGCAAAACTCGATGGAATTTGTAGATGCATTGGTAAAAGCCAACAAGCAATTCGAGATGCAGATCTATCCAAATAAGAACCATGGGATCTACGGTGGCAATACGAGGCTTCATTTATTTACAAGGCTTACCGATTATTTATTAAAAAATTTGTAAAAAGTTTGCTTGAATCAGAATAATTTGTATTTTTGCACCTCAATTTTTTAACACAAAAGGAAGGAACAACAATGATTATTGTGCCTGTGAAAGAAGGCGAAAGCATTGACAAAGCGTTGAAGAAACTGAAACGCAAGTTTGAAAAAACCGGTGTCGTCAAAGAATTACGCGAAAGACAAAAATTCACCAAACCTTCGGTGAAAAGGCGTCAGGAAAGGCTTAAAGCAGTCTACATCCAGCATCTTCGCGATCAGGAAGAATCCTGATTGTAAGATTAAGAATATAGGATATTGACTTTCCACCGGAACGCTATCGTGCTGGGGTGAAGTCAATATTTTTTTATATGTATGTCAACGAATTCATAGCCTACCTTCAAACGCAAAAACGTTTCTCACCTCATTCCATCCTTGCATACAGGAATGATTTATCACAATTCTTATTATTTCTTGAAGAGAATGAGCCTGTGCGGGATGTCACCGAAATAAGTCATTTGCACATTCGTTCGTGGATTGTTTTTTTAATGGAAAATGGATTGGATCCACGCTCTGTTAACAGGAAACTATCTACATTGAAGTCATTCTACAGGTTTTTAATTATTCGCAAAGTAGTTGAGAAAAGCCCGATGAATAAAGTGATTTCGCCAAAGACATCCAAGAAGCTTCCGGTTTTTGTGGAAAAGGAAAAGATGGACAATTTATTTAATGATATTGTCTTTCCTGATGATTTCGAAGGCTGTCGCGATAAGATGATTCTTGAATTGTTTTATATGACTGGCATGCGCGTTTCAGAACTGGTAAATTTAAATGAGTCGGATTTTGATTTTTATGCACCTTCTGTTAAGGTGCTGGGGAAAAGGAACAAAGAACGTATTATTCCTTTGCATCCTGAGTTTATTAAGCATGTGCAGGACTATCTGTCAATCAAACACGCTTCAGAGAAGGAAACCGGGCATAGTGCTTTATTTTTTATTACAAAAAAAGGAAAGAAATTTTATCAAAAACTTGCATACAATGTCGTAAAGCATTACCTTAGTGGTGTGACTTCGATCAGTAAACGGAGTCCGCACGTATTAAGACATACATTTGCAACGCACATGCTGAATAACGGAGCTGATTTAAATGCAATAAAAGAACTGCTGGGTCATTCCAGTCTTGCTGCAACACAAGTATACACGCATAATACAATAGAGAAACTAAGCAGAATTTACAAACAGGCCCATCCAAGGGCATAAAAAAGGAGGCACCTATGAAAGTTAATGTTCAATCCATCCATTTCGATGCTGATAAAAAGTTAGTTGATTTTGTACAAAAGAAAGTTGAAAAACTGGTATCACTTTATGATGGCGTAATTGGAAGTGATGTTTATCTGAAATTAGTTAACACCAGTGATCTTGAAAATAAAATTGCTGAGATACGTTTACAGATTCCCGGAAACGATTTATTTGTCAAGAAGCAGTGTAAATCATTTGAAGAAGCAGCGGATATGGCTGTAGAAGCTCTGAAGAAGCAGCTGACAAAACAAAAAGACAAGAAAAAGAAGTAGAAAAAATTTATAATAAAAGCGTGATTTAAAGTAAAGAAGGAGGGAAAAAGAGCAAAAGAATAAAAAATATTTGTTTATTCCCAAAACTTTTATACATTTGCAGACCTTTTTTGAAGGGTCTGCTTTTTTGTTTTGCAGGAGAGCAGGAATGCCGGAGTAGCTCAGTTGGCCAGAGCAGCTGATTTGTAATCAGCGGGTCGGCGGTTCGAATCCGTCCTTCGGCTCGAGTTCTTTTAAATGATGAATCAATGACAAGGGGGGATACCAGAGCGGTCAAATGGGGCAGACTGTAAATCTGTTGGCGCAGCCTTCGGAGGTTCGAATCCTCCTCCCCCCACGTTCAAGCGGAAGTAGCTCATTTGGTAGAGCGAAAGCCTTCCAAGCTTTAGGTGGCGGGTTCGAGCCCCGTCTTCCGCTCGACGCCGATGTAGCTCAGGGGTAGAGCACTTCCTTGGTAAGGAAGGGGTCACGAGTTCAATTCTCGTCATTGGCTCAAATCAGCTTATCAAGCATTTATTAATTTGTAAACTAGTGATATAATTATGGCAAAAGAAAAATTCGACAGGACCAAACCGCACGTTAACATCGGAACCATCGGTCACGTTGACCATGGCAAAACCACGCTCACTGCGGCCATTACACTTAATCTGCAGGACCACGGTCTGGCAACATTCAAATCATTTGATGAAATTGACTCCGCTCCGGAAGAAAAGGAAAGGGGTATTACCATCAATACAGCTCACGTGGAATACGCGACAGAAAACAGACATTATGCTCATGTTGACTGCCCAGGACATGCTGACTATGTGAAGAACATGGTTACCGGTGCTGCTCAGATGGATGGTGCTATTCTTGTTGTTGCTGCCACTGACGGCCCCATGCCGCAGACTCGTGAACATATCCTTTTAGCTCGCCAGGTAGGTGTACCTAAAATGGTTGTTTTTATGAATAAGGTTGACCTCGTGGATGACCCAGAACTGCTCGACCTCGTTGAAATGGAAATCAGAGAACTGCTTACATTTTACGATTTTGATGGTGATAACACTCCCATTGTTCGTGGATCAGCACTTGGTGGATTAAATAAAGACGAAAAATGGGTGGCCGGAATTTTTGAATTGATGAAACATGTGGATGAATATATTCCTATTCCTACACGTGACGTTGATAAAGATTTCCTCATGCCTGTTGAAGATGTATTCTCAATTACGGGTCGTGGTACTGTTGCTACAGGTCGTATTGAAAGTGGAATCATTCAGACTGGTGAAGCTGTAGAAATTATCGGACTGGGTACTGAAAAAATGAAATCAGTTGTTACGGGTGTTGAAATGTTCCGTAAGATTCTGGATAAAGGTGAAGCTGGTGACAATGCTGGTCTTCTCTTACGTGGTATTGACAAAGACCAGATCCGCAGAGGTATGGTAATTGCGAAACCAGGTTCCATCAAGCCTCATAAAAAATTCATGGCTGCTGTGGTTATCCTGAAAAAAGAAGAAGGTGGACGTCACACTCCATTCCACAATAAATATCGTCCTCAGTTTTATTTCAGAACGACGGATGTTACCGGTGAAATTATGCTTCCAGAAGGTCGTGAAATGGTACTTCCCGGTGATAACCTTACCATTGAGGTAAATCTGATTTCAGAAATCGCTCTGAACAAAAATCTGCGATTTGCAATCCGCGAGGGTGGTAGAACCGTAGGTGCAGGTCAGGTAACTGAAATTTTAGATATCTAATATAATAATGTGATACCGGGAAGAGTTTTTCTTCCCGGTTGATCTTAACCTACGGGTGTAGCTCAATTGGTAGAGTAGCGGTCTCCAAAACCGTTGGCTGAGGGTTCAAGTCCTTCCACCCGTGCTAAAGAGCAGAAATCATGTTTAGAAAAATAGGAAATTACATTGTTGAAGCTTACGACGAGCTGAAGAATAAAGTAGCTTGGCCCCCGTGGAAAGAACTGCAGGGAAGTGCTATCATTGTTTCCATTGCATCACTGATCATTGGATTTGTGGTGTTTATAATGGACTTTGCATTCGAAAATATTCTGACACAGTTTTACAAACTTTTCTAAAGTAATTTAAGAGGAACAGTATCTCTATGTCCGAACAGGTAAACAAATGGTACGTCGTCCGCGCAATAAGCGGAAAAGAAAAGAAGGTGAAGCTGTATATCGAAAGCGAAATCAAGCGGCTTAAACTCGAATCTTTCATTACACAGGTATTGATTCCTACGGAAAAAATATACCAAATCCGTAAAGGAAAAAAAGTAAGCAAAGAGCGTAACTATTTTCCCGGATATGTATTGATTGAAGCGAATCTGGTAGGAGAAATCATTCACATTATTAAGAATGTTCCTGACGTATTAAATTTTCTGGGTTCCAAAGGTGAACCAACACCGTTGCGTATTCAGGAAGTGAACAGAATATTAGGAAAAGTAGATGAACTTGCCGGAAGCGATGAAGAGTTAACGAATCCATTCATGATAGGTGAAGGCGTTAAAGTGATTGATGGCCCGTTTAACAGTTTCTCAGGAATCATTGAAGAAATCAATGAAGAGAAGAAGAAACTGAAAGTGATGGTTAAAATATTCGGGCGGAAAACACCGCTGGAATTAAGTTATATGCAAGTTGAAAAAGAATAAAGTTCTACGTATGGAATTGAATGTCGCCGATGCAGCGGCATTGAAGCTTCCCCCAGCCGTAGGTCTCTATATATAAAATGTAAATAAAAATGGCAAAGCAAGTAGCAGCTTTAATTAAGCTGCAGATCAAAGGAGGCGCTGCCAACCCTTCGCCACCCGTAGGACCTGCTCTTGGAGCAAAGGGTGTTAATATCATGGAGTTTTGCAAGCAGTTTAATGCTCGCACGCAAAACGACGCTGGTAAGGTGATCCCGGTAATCATTACTGTTTACTCGGATAAGTCATTTGACTTCATCACCAAAACACCCCCTGTTGCAATCCAATTGCTGGAAGCTGCTAAACTCAAATCTGGATCCGCTGAACCCAACCTTAACAAAGTTGGGTCTGTGAACTGGGATCAGGTACGCACAATCGCTGAAGCGAAAATGGTTGACCTGAACTGTTTCACCATCGAATCTGCTATGAGTATGGTCGCTGGTACTGCACGGAGCATGGGGTTGAAAATTTCCGGTGAATCGCCGTTGAAAACGAATTAAAATTGATTTGAAAATGGCAAAGATTTCGAAGAAAAGAAAAGAAGCGCTCACCAAGATTGACAAGGAAAAGCTCTATACGCTCGAAGAAGCGGCAGAGCTTGTTAAAAGCGTTGCATACACGAAGTTTGATTCTTCCGTGGATGTTGACGTGCGTCTTGGTGTTGATCCCCGCAAGGCAAACCAAATGGTAAGAGGTATTGTAACTCTTCCTCACGGAACCGGTAAAACCATCAGGGTTTTGGTTCTGTGCACACCCGATAAAGAAGATGAAGCTAAAGAAGCCGGTGCCGATTTTGTCGGACTGGATGACTACGTTGAGAAAATCAAAAAAGGCTGGACCGATGTTGATGTCGTAATTACCACGCCCAATGTGATGCCCAAAGTAGGAGCTCTCGGAAAAATTCTCGGACCACGAGGTTTAATGCCTAACCCTAAAACGGGTACAGTTACAATGGAAATCGGAAAAGCAGTGAAAGAAGTAAAAGCCGGTAAAATCGACTTCAAAGTTGACAAGTATGGAATCATTCATACTTCGGTTGGTAAAGTATCTTTCACACCGGTGCAACTTATTGAAAACGCAAAGGAATTTCTTTCTACAGTTGTTAAATTAAAACCAACTGCAGCAAAAGGAACCTACATGAAAAGCGTTTATGTATCAAGCACCATGGGCCCCGGAATCCAGATTGACCCTAAAACAATTAGTTAATATGCAACCAAGGGAAAATAAACGAAACAGGTCATGAAGAAAGCTGATAAAAATAAAATTATCGAGACCTTAACGGATGCCCTCAAGGCTACAAATACTCTTTATCTGGCAGACATTTCAAATATGAATGTTGAAACTACCGGTAAATTACGTCGTTTGTGCTTTAAAAAGGATATCCGCTTGGTTGTTGTCAAGAACAAGTTGCTATGGAAAGCTATGGAAAACAGCGGAAAAGATTTTTCCCAGCTGTATCCAATTTTAAATGGACATACTTCTTTGTTAATCTCAGAAGTGGCAAATGAACCTGCCAGATTGATTAAAGAATTCAGAAAAAAATTCGACAAACCTATTTTAAAAGGTGCGTATGTTCAGGAATGCTGCTACATTGGCGACAGTCAACTTGATGTGTTAGCGAATCTCAAATCGAAGAATGAATTGATCGGAGATATCGTCTTCATGCTTCAGTCTCCTATAAAGAATGTTATTTCGGCTCTTCAGTCGGGACAAAATACTATAGCTGGACTGGTAAAAGCACTTTCAGAAAAAGAAAACTAAAAATAATTTTTTACAAACAAATTACATAAATCAATAATACAATGGCAGACGTAAAAGTTTTAGCAGAGCAGTTAGTTAACTTAACCGTTAAGGAAGTAACTGAGCTTGCCGTTATTCTTAAAGACGAATACGGAATCGAGCCCGCAGCTGCTGCACCCATTATGATGGCTGCAGCCGGTGGTGGCGACAATGCTGCAGTAGCAGAAGAACAAACAGAATTCGATGTGATCCTTAAAGCATGCGGCCCAAATAAACTGGCTGTTGTGAAACTGGTAAAAGAATTAACCAGTCTCGGCCTGAAGGAAGCAAAAGAACTGGTTGACGGTGCTCCAAAGCCCGTTAAAGAACAAGTTTCCAAACAGGAAGCCGAATCACTGAAAGCACAGTTAACAGAAGCTGGCGCTGAAGTAGAAGTTAAGTAACCGTACGGTATAATTACGCAAAAGGTTTAGACCTCAAACAACAGTTTTGAGGCCTAAACCAATTTGTGTTTATAGAATTCGGATTTTTTTACAAACGATAACAGGCTTTGCAACCAATGAATTCAAACAAAAAAATCTCGTTCGCTTCCGCAAAATCTCTGATTGATTATCCTGATTTTCTCGAAATTCAGGTAAAATCCTTTAAAGATTTTTTCCAGCTGGAGACAACAACAGAAAACAGGCAAAATGAAGGCCTTTTCAAAGTATTTAGTGAAAACTTTCCAATCACAGATGCCCGGAACAATTTTGTTCTCGAGTTTTTGGATTATTTTGTAGATCCGCCAAGGTATGCTATTGATGAATGCCTTGAACGTGGCCTTACATACAGCGTTCCCCTGAAAGCCAAACTGAAACTGTATTGCACAGATCCTGAACACGAGGATTTTAATACAATCATTCAGGATGTGTATCTGGGAACAATTCCATACATGACACCCAAGGGGTCATTTATTATTAACGGTGCTGAACGTGTTGTTGTTTCTCAACTTCACCGCTCGCCCGGTGTGTTCTTCGGTCAGACACGGCATGCAAACGGCATGCAGCTTTATTCCGCCAGAATTATTCCTTTCAAAGGATCGTGGATGGAATTTGCAACCGACATCAACAATGTGATGTATGCATACATTGACCGTAAAAAGAAATTGCCCGTTACTACGCTGCTTCGCGCGATCGGCTTCCAAACTGACAAAGATATTTTAGAAATTTTCGGACTGGCTGATGAAATTAAAGTTAGCAAAGCCGGACTGAAAAAGGTTCTTGGTCGTAAATTGGCAGCACGTGTAAACAGAACATGGGTGGAAGACTTCGTTGATGAAGATACCGGTGAAGTAGTATCTATCGAACGTACAGAAGTTATTATTGAACGTGAAACTATTCTGGAAGATAATCATATTGACAGAATCGTTGATGCGGGTGTGAAAACAATTATCCTTCATAAGGATGATGCAACCAGCAACGATTTTTCCATTATTTATAACACATTACAAAAAGATTCCTCGAACTCAGAAAAGGAAGCTGTAGAATTTATCTACCGCCAGTTGCGTAATGCCGAACCACCTGATGAAGAAACGGCTCGTGGTATTATCGATAAATTATTTTTCTCTGATAAACGATACGATCTTGGTGATGTCGGAAGATACCGCATCAACAAAAAACTGAAACTGGACACACCTATGAATACCAAGGTGCTGACCAAAGAAGACATCATTTGCATCATTCGCTTTTTGATTGAACTTGTCAATTCCAAAACAGATGTTGATGATATTGACCATTTGAGTAATCGTCGTGTTCGTACTGTTGGTGAACAATTGTATGCACAGTTTGGTGTCGGTTTAGCTCGTATGGCACGCACGATTCGCGAACGTATGAATGTTCGTGACAATGAAGTTTTCAAGCCCGTTGATCTGATTAATGCAAAGACTTTATCTTCTGTTATTAATTCTTTCTTTGGAACGAATCAGCTTTCGCAATTTATGGATCAGACCAATCCGCTTGCTGAAATTACTCATAAGAGAAGGCTTTCTGCTCTGGGACCCGGTGGTCTTTCGCGCGAACGCGCAGGTTTTGAAGTACGTGACGTTCACTATACACATTATGGACGCCTTTGTACCATTGAAACTCCGGAAGGTCCAAATATCGGTTTGATTTCTTCGCTTTGTGTATTTGCAAAAATTAACCGTCTTGGTTTTATTGAAACACCTTACAGAAAAGTAATTAAAGGTAAGGCCGACACAAGCGGTGAAGTGACATACCTAAGTGCAGAGGAAGAAGAAAAAATGATCATTGCACAGGCAACAGAGAAAATTGAAAAAGACGGAAAATTTGTAAGCAATAAGCTGGTAGCACGCTTTCAGGCTGACTATCCGGTTGTGACTCCTGCTGAAATTCATATGATGGATGTTGCACCAAATCAGATTGCATCTATTGCTGCATCACTCATTCCTTTCTTAGAACATGATGATGCCAACCGTGCTTTGATGGGATCAAACATGATGCGTCAGGCTGTGCCGCTGCTTCTTCCGGAAGCTCCTATTGTCAGCACTGGTCTTGAAACTTATGTTGCGCAGGATTCACGTGTTTTGATTAATGCCGAAGGTGATGGCGTTATCGAAAAAGTTGATGCTAACGAAATCACTGTTCGTTATAATCGTACAGAAGAAGATATAATGACAAGCTTTGAATCTGATATTAAATCGTATCGATTAACAAAGTTTGCAAAAACAAACCAGTACACTTGCATGAACCTGAAACCGATTGTCCGAAAAGGCCAGAAGGTAAAACTAGGGCAGGTATTGTGTGAAGGTTATGCAACCAAAGACGGTGAGCTTGCATTGGGTAGGAACTTGCGAGTTGCATTCATGCCATGGAAAGGTTACAATTTTGAAGATGCGATTGTCATTTCTGAAAAAGTTGTTCGTGATGATATTTTTACATCTATACATATTGAAGAATTTACACTCGAGGTTCGTGATACAAAACGTGGAGTTGAAGAATTAACTTCTGATATTCCCAACGTCAGTGAAGAAGCGACAAAGGATCTGGATGAAGCCGGATTAATCCGCGTTGGTGCTGAAGTAAAACCCGGTGATATTCTTATTGGAAAAATTACACCAAAAGGGGAAACAGATCCGACACCGGAAGAAAAACTGCTTCGTGCAATTTTCGGTGATAAAGCCGGTGATGTAAAAGATGCTTCACTTAAAGTGCCACCTGCAATGCGTGGTGTAGTTATCGACAAAAAACTTTTCTCTCGTGCGATCAAAGATAAAAAGATGAAGGCGAAAGAGAAAATCGTTATTGATAAAATTGAAGATGAATACAAGGAGCTAACTGCTGAACTGAAAGTAAAACTGATTGATAAATTATTCAATCTTGTTAATGGTAAGGTTTCACAGGGTGTTCAGAACCACTTTAAAGAAGTTTTGATTGCCAAAGGTTCTAAGTTTACTACCAAAATGCTGAAGGATATTGACTATACGATTGTCAATCCTAATAAATGGACAACGGATAAAGACAGAAACGAACAAGTTCGTCTGCTTATTCATAACCATAAT
>JAZDMK010000103.1:0-3839 GCA_043800975.1 Bacteroidota bacterium
TTGCAAACAGATACTACCTTAACCAATATGCAACTCTTCAATAAAATTGAAGAAAGCGGCGATATGTTTCCTTATTATGATTATGCACATGGATATGGTGTGCCGCAGGCTTCCTTCTTTTTAGAAAATGTGAAACCGGAAATAGTTCCTTCTTTCGAAATTATAAATAATGATACAATGCTTTTTGTTCACATCTTTCCTGAGTTTTTAAATGAGGAACGAAAAGATCGTGAAGTGTTATTTTATTCAAGAATTGTGAATGCAGCCGGTGTTATACGTAAATACTACGTTGTGGATGCAGCCAAACAATTCATTGCTTCTGAAAATACACCGGAGCACATTTTTTCTTTTTGGCTGAGTGAGCTTGAAAAAGGTGAACGCATTGAATATTTTTACAAAGGTTATATGACGGGCTATGAAAAGAAGTAGGAGAATCATATTACTTTTTATTTTGATGAGTTCAGTTCTGACTACATTTTCACAACAGATTCTGCTGGAAGAAAATGTGAAGTTTGATAAGGACCGTCCCACGCACGGGCAGAATCTGAAGAACTTTGCGCAGTTTTATACCGGCCCGCTCATGATGATTCCTCAGCTGGATCAGAATACGAAGGGTTATCTTTTTTCAATGGGATTTCATTTGGGCTATCGATACAAAAGAAGACTAAATAATACAATTGCGATGGGATACGATTTTTCATATACCCGTTGCGATTACGGTATAGCACAGGATACACCCAAAGTATCAAACAACAGTGTGAAATTTATTGAAGAACAAATCAAACTGAACACATTGGGAACCGGTGTTTTTATGCGTATTAATTTTGGAAGACGCGGAAACATTATTGGTAAATACATCGACTTAACCGGCTTTGCCAACTGGAATTTTTCAAAAGTATATTATGCGAAAGAGAAATTAATAACCGATCAGATTCAAAAACGCTGGTACCCGAATCAGAAATGTGTGGAGCCTTTTCAATACGGATTGGGTGTAAGGTTTGGCGTGAACAGATATGAAATCTCCTGCCAGTATCGTGTTTCCGATATCATCAAAACAAAAAATACAAATTCAGATCCCATCTGGCTGAATGCCGAACTTCCAAGAATCATGATTGGAATTGAAATTGGGATTTATAAATAACCTTTGTTGAAAATCATTAATCCCGGCCTGTTGATCACGCGGTGTTAAATGGGATTTGCTTTTAAAATTATTTAATGAGTCGATAGTTTCTTTGTGTGCTTTGTGTCTTCTTAGTGCAACTTTGTGACATAATTGTTTCACGCAAAGCCGCAAAGCCGCGAAGTCCTCAAATGCTACTGCTACTGCCACTTTTATCTGTGTATATTCTGTGCAACCGAGCAAAGCGAGTTCATGAACTCCATTGAAAATGATTGATATGTGAATAAATCTGTGCCATCTGTGGTCAAGAAAAACGAAAAGTATCAGCTACTGCTTGCAAAATATACTTCTGACTCCCAACTTCGTGCTTTTTTCTATGTGCCTATGTGAATTTTCTATGTTTATCTATGTGTTAAAAGCTGAACACTGATCACTAATTACTAATCACTTCTTCGGTCTTCGGTCTTCGGTCTCCGGTCTTCGGTCTCCGGTCTTTCCTAGCAAACCATCAAACAATTCAAATCCTCACCCGAAGCCACTTCGCGCGGTTCTCTTCCTTTTTTGAAAATACGCATCGTCTTGCTTCCGATATGCTGCAAACTTTTTCCTTCAACGCGCAGCATGCATCCTTCACGCAACCCAGCCACACACATTTCAGGATTCAGTTCCAGAAATTCTTCGAGGCGTTGCTCGCGCGTTTCTCCTGCATGACCTTCGGGATGTGCATCCAGATAATGCGGATTGATTTGAAACGGAATTAAATTAAATGCCTTGAAACTATCCGGTTGAATCACCGGCATATCATTCGTGGTGCGTATCGTAGGGCAGGCCAGGTTCGATCCCGCGCTCCATCCGATATAAGGTGTTCCTGAAAAAACTTTCTGGCGCACAGGTTCTATGAGGCCACTGTCGCGGATAAGCTGCAGCAAGCGAAAAGTATTACCGCCACCAACAACAATCGCTTCCGCTTTTTCAACGGCTTCCACAGGGTTCGCATGTCTGTAAATCGGATCCACATCATAACCCAATTCTTTAAAACGATCGGCCACTTTTTTTGTGTAATCATCCCATGTAACCGTTACACCGGCATAGGGCAGAAACAAAACTTTTTTTACACTGTCACCCAGAAAATTTTTGATTTCATGTTTGGGATAATCCAGATAAGGTTCACCCGGATTTGTGGAATTGCTGATCAGAAGGAGGCGCATGGTTTTTTGTTTTCAAAGTTAATCATAGAATTGATAAAATGCAAATATTAATGTTTCGCATCTACTCCGTCCATACCTGAATTACTCCCTGATATGATGCGAAACATTTAAAATCCTGTTCAGCTTAGTCTCCAGACTACGGCGACAATACACAAGTTTTGCACAATATCAGTTCCTCGCTCCGCGAGTTTTTACAGCTAAAATTCCAACACATTTTAAAGCAGCAATTTTATTCGAATAATTTCGTTATTTTTGAAGCACCCTAATAAGTTCTAAAATCGCAAATCGTCAATCCTTGTT
Organism: Bacteroidota bacterium; assembly: GCA_043800975.1. GTDB lineage: Bacteria > Bacteroidota > Bacteroidia > Bacteroidales > JAHJDW01 > JAZDMK01. Next base: position 2,629 of record JAZDMK010000103.1, read on the forward strand.
CGTAAATCAAAATGATCCCCCGCCTCATCATATCATTCTTCCTCCTCTTCTCCTCTGCATCCAGCCTGCTTGCGCAGAACTCCTCATTTGAATTCTTAAATGAATCTAAAACTATTTATTTAAAATTTCCTGCAGGCACATCGGTACAATCAAATAAAAATACAGTAAATGCAATATTTAAGGACAGTCTTACAAGCGATGTTTCATATTCTATACATTATTATGAAAGCACGTATAATCACCAAAGCTATATTGACTCTTTAAAACATAAAAAAATCAAAGGCAGTAAGTTTGTCTCTGAAAAGGTGGTGTCTCTTCTGTCATTTGAAGTGACAGAGGTAACTACATCAATAAAAATAAAAGATGAAAAATTTTCCAGCACTATTTTATTTCTGGAAAACAACAATTCCAATTATTGTTTTCAAATGGTTTCAAAGAAAAAGGAATTTGAAAAGAATTACATCTCTTTCAAAAAATTTATGCAAACAATTCGCAATTTAAAGGTGATGGATTCCGTTCCGGACTTTGCCAAAAATGGTTATTTTAAATATTATTTCAATAAAGATGGAGAAGACTATGTTTTTCGAAATAATAAAAAAGGGATTGAATTTTGGGCAAAGGATTCCATTTTTCTTTATTCTACAATAAACTGGAAGAGCAATGCAGAATATGAAATGGCTTTCGATTCATGCAATAGGGCTGAAGGTTGTCCGCTCCCCAAAGGATATAAAGTTAACATTTCAATTATTTCAATAAAAGGCGACTCCATCGAGTATATTTGGAATGATGGTGTTAGAGGTGGCATAAACACAATAATTCGCTTATACCCCAACCTTGTTCCTAACGGGTCTTTCGAAGAAATGGACTTTTGCCCAGACTCAAATTTTTTGGAAGAATATAAAGGGGCGAAGTATTGGTATAACCCAACGGCCTCTACTCCAAATTTTTTTAACAGGTGTGTTAAGTTTTGTGAAAATGCTCCAAGTTTTTCTGTACCAGACAATTTCGTAGACTATCTTGAGCCTAAAATGGGAAATGGATATAGTGGGATTTATTTGTGGGAATTAGATGGCGACAATAATATAACAAAAAATTATCGAGAGTTCATTTCTGTAAAGCTTAAAAACAAACTTGAGAAAAACGTTAACTATTGCTTTTGTTTAAATTATTGCATTTCAAAAAATTCAAAATTTGCTACACCTGAGGTTCCC
>JAZDMK010000133.1:0-11924 GCA_043800975.1 Bacteroidota bacterium
TAAAAATTCAACCGGGAAGGGAATGTTAACGGCCATGTTTGGTGGTGCAGCGGAAGACATGAATTACATCAATAAAGTTTCTTCCATTGATTCCAAAAACCGATCGTATAATTTTACTTCACAATTCTCCTGTGTGCGAACATTGAAGGATAATCTGTCTGTTTTTGGAATTGTTCGTACTGAAACCGATGATGTGGAAAGTGTTAATTACAGTAGTCATCCCGAACGTACCATTGCGAATGTAAGTGCCGGGGTTCGTAAGTTTTTCGGGTATGCATTTCAGACTTCATTTTGTACGCGTGCTTTTTTTTCATCACAAAAAATTCTTCCATTTGTTCCTACGCTTTCTGCAAACTGGAGATTGTTCAGAAAAAGCAATGTTAATATAAGAGGCAGCTGGTCGGGCATTGCGCGTTATCCCACATTGAATGATCTGTATTGGAATCCGGGCGGAAACCCTGATCTGAAGCCTGAAACCGGGAACACTCGTGACGTAGGAATTTCATTTGCAAAACCTTTTACAAAAAATAAACATTGGTTGCAATTTGAAACGGGACTGTGGCAATCGGCAATACATGATTTTATTCAGTGGCTTCCTTCCGATACATCGAGCTGGTGGATGCCGCAAGGAGTAAAGGATGTGAGCACAAAAGGATATGATGCATCTTTGTCTCTGACGCTTAAACTTGGAAGATATTCACTGTATGGAAAATGCGGTTATCAGCATACTGAGTCGAAAGTTACAGGAACGGAAAACAGCAATGACAATACTTTGGGAAAACAATTGATTTATGTTCCCTTACATGCATTCAACGGAAATCTGAAACTTAAAAGAGGAAACTGGACGCTGGATTATTTTTATCAGTACACAGGAAAGCGTTTCACAACAGCAGATAACCTGCGCTACATGCCGTCATTTATGCTCAATAATATTTCTCTGGGACGTGTCATTTCTTTAAAAGACGGTTCACTTACTTTTCAGGCTTCCTGTTATAATCTGCTTAACACCGACTATCAGGTGATAGCATGGCAGCCTATGCCGGGAAGAAATTTTAACTTCAGTGTGAAATACAATTACAATAAACCTAAATGAAATATTTGATTCTAGTTTTTTTGCCACTAAAGCACCAAAACACTAAAGCGCACCAAAATCATTTTGTGTTTTTTATTGTATTATTTCTTGCTTTAACAATGAACTCTTCCTGCAATAAAGATGAAAACTTCGGAGAAGTAAATACAGATACAGTGTCGCATTATCGGCAGGAGAAGGGGATTTACGTTGTGAATGAAGGTGTATTCGGCAACGGTAATGGAAGTGTTTCTTTCTACAGCACTGATTCAGGTGACATTTCAGCGGATGTATTTTATTCAGCGAATGGAATTCCTTTGGGTGATGTGCCTGTTTCCATTACGATTCATGATTCATTAGCGTATGTTGTAGTAAATAATTCGGCGAGGATTGAAGTGGTGCGCATGCGCGATTTTAAACGAATGGCAACCATTACCGGATTTGTTTCTCCGAGAAGAATGCTTATTGTCGGTAATGACAAAGCATACGTTTCAGATTTAAAAACACCATCGTTATACATTGTCAACCTTGCGACAAATGCGATTACAGGAAATGTAACACTGGGCAAAGCAGGGGAGAACCTGATGCAGGTGGGGAATGAAGTGTTTGTCACAAACTGGTCGAATTATTTTGTTACGCAGCCCAATAAAACTGTACAGATAGTGAATGTAAATTCTGATTTAATTATTGATTCCATTGCTGTAGTGAAAGAACCGAACAGTTTGGTGTTGGACAAGAACGGGAAAATGTGGGTACTGAGCAGCGGAGGATACATGCATGAAGAGATGGCCGCGCTGCAAAGAATTGATCCGGCGAATCACACTGTAGAACAAACGTATACTTTCACACAAACGAATGATTACCCGACGGCATTATCGATAAATACTGCAAAAGATGAACTGATGTTTGTAAACAAGGGCGTCTTCCGAATGGGAATAGCGGATGCACTATTGCCGGCTTCACCCTTGATTGTGGAAGGAATACACACATTTACCAATGCAGTAACAGACTCAGGCGGGCAGTACATTTATGTTACGGATGCGAAAGATTACCTGCAAAACGGAACGCTGATTATTTATACAATTGCAGGAGTTGAAATGAAATCGGTGAACGTGGGGATTAGTCCGGGGTTTATGGTGTTTGGAGAATAATCCACGAATGTTTCGCTTCTTTATGAAATTCCCGATATTTGTAGAATCTCAGTAGCGAAACATTTTTGAAAAATCCACTAATGTTTCGCTTCTTTACCAAATTCCCGATATTTGTAAAATCTCAGTAGCGAAACATTTTTGAATAATATAATCATTTAAAGTATGACCTATTACCGCTGCCCACTTGAACCCGGTCAATATTATCATATATACAATCGCGGGAATAACAGCCAACAAATCTTTTTCAGTGAGGCGAATTACAACTTTTTTAAAAGCAGATTTGAAGGTATTGTTTCACCGTATCTTGATATACTTGCGTGGTGCCTGATGCCGAATCATTTTCATTTTGTTGTTAGAGTAAAAGAAGTTTTAAATAGTGTTGAAGGTGTTAAAAATATTGAGTCAGCGGATGTAAGTAATGCTTTTCAGAGACTTTTTACAGGATATTCCAAAGCGATAAACAAATTAAAAGGAACACACGGAAGTATTTTTGAGAAGCCTTTTCAAAGGATTCAAATTACTTCGGATTCTTATCTTCGGTCGTTAATCATTTATGTTCATAATAATCCTGTTCATCATGGATATAAAGATGCGCCTAACGATTGGAAGCATTCCTCGTATAATGCAGTTTTGAATCAGGATTTCTCATATCTGATAAATAATGAAACGTTAGATTTATTTGATGATAAAAAGAACTTCGTTTTTTGTCATAAAGCCAGAATTGAACTTGAGGCTGCATTAGCGATTGAATAGTGCAAAAATGTTTCGCAACGGAGGATTCTGATCAATCTAAGTATTTTTCAAAGATGCGAAACATTGGAGGATGGGTTTTCTCGCTTGCTAAAATCAAAATACATGTATTAAAGCCAATCTTTACAATAACATTCGAAATGGAAGTTTTATTTTGATACAAATTCATTCGTAGCATTCTTTTAGAATATTAATAAGCAAAAAACCGAGACTTTTATCAATTTTCAAAAACCCTCCCGAGTCTACATACAAGGAAACTGAACCATAGGATTGAGGTCCGTTAACAATTTTGCCTTTTTTAAATGTATAAAACTGTGCAGAGCTATTTTGCTGCGAACTTAAAGAGATAGACATCCCATTTCTGGAAAATTTTATTGTCTCGCCTTCATTAATTTTGTATTTAATAAAATAGCCGTCTTTAATTTTCTTTTTTTTATTGTTTATCGAAAACTTATAAGTTTTGTTTCCACTTAAATTATCACTTAGAAAATAAATAGTGTTTTTTTCTAGTGCTTCGTTGTTTTTAGAAAGAATTGAATCATAAGAATAATATGTATCTAAGATCAAAGTACAATCTTTTAAACTGTCATTTTTGAGAAAATTTGTAAATGAAAAACTATTTGCCCCTAAACTAAGAGCATAAAATCTTATGTAAGTGTATAAGCTTGAAATTGTATTTTCTTTATTGGAATAATTGAATGTTTTGATGAATTTAATTTTAGTTCTATTAATAGACGTATCCAAATATGCAAACTCTTTCTGGGCATTAGCTAAAGTTGAAATGCAAAGGAAGTATATGGCTAAAGCACCAATGTTGAAAAATGAATTTTTTTTCTTTGATGTTGAATTCATTCTAAATAATTTGAAAATTCTCTGCTAAAATACACACATCCCACCATAATTAGAAGTCATATTCTTTTAACAAGAAAAAATTCAATTTTTCGTCTACTAAAACGATGCTTTCTTTAGTAATCACTTTTTGAACTAAGTATATATACCTATTGCTTTAGTAGTGTCAGAAACGTAATTTTAGGCATATTCAAAAATGAAGGTGAAATAAGCCTGTTTTTTTGTAACTAAATGTTCTGAAAAGTGTATTAATGTTTAATGGTTTGCAAATTCTTATGTGTTTGTCGACCCCGTCTGTTCAGCCGGACAGGCACCCCCTCCGCAAAAGCGGAGTACTCCTCCTCTCTAAGAGGGGAACTATTTGAACAAAGTTCTTTCAATTCGTAGTTCGTAAGTTCGTACAAATTCGTACTTCGATGATTCGTAATTCGTTGCTCAGCATATCCTCACCCATATTGTTTCTTTTATTCCTGAATCTTATGAAAAAACTATACACTCTGCTTTTCGTGTTTGCAATGTTTCCTCTGTCGCTGGTGGCTCAAACCGGCACGGAGTTTTGGTTTGCCGCACCAGAAGTAACCCACGGGCATAATGATAACGGGCCCAAATTCCGTTTCACAAATACATCAAAAACGCTTACAGCAAATGTCACCGTTACGATGCCTGCGCAGGCGTGGAATGTAATTACGCCGACACCCATTGTGATTGCTCCCAGCGGTACAGCCACCCTGGTTTTGGATGTGGCACCCAACAACTATGTGGATACAATAGAGAATAAGCCTACTAACACGGTACTTAACAAAGGGATTCATATTACTTCGGATGTGGCAATCACGGCATACTTTGAACAGGATAATAACAATAACAATGAAATATTTGCTTTAAAAGGGGCCAACGGACTGGGTACTGAATTTTATATCCCTCTGACAAGAAACACGGCCATGTTTAATCATACGCCACTGACACCTTCTGCATACAGTACCTTCGACATTGTGGCAACACAAAATGCAACTACGGTGCAGATTTATACCCGTGTTCCTGTAGACGGGCACCCGGCTAATGTACCCTTTACCATCACCCTCAATCAGGGACAAACCTATTCGTGTGGATGGACAGGTACGGGTTTCGAGCAGTCGGTGAATCAGCCTTCGGGTGCGGTAGTGCTTTCGGATAAACCGATTGCGATAACTGTAAAAGAAGATTCAAGACAATATGGTGCCTATACCTGCTATGACCTGATCGGTGATCAGATTGTTCCTGTTGATATCGTGGGGACGGAATATGTTGTTATCAAAGGACAACTGAGTGCAAACGCAGGGGAAAGCTTTTATGTGCTGGCAACAGAAAACAATACAAAAGTTTACATCAACGGGAATGCAACGCCTGTGGCTACGTTGTTTGCAGGACAAACCTATGCCAAGGACAGTCTGACACTGCCGCGATATTTTATACAAACGGATAAGCCGGCCTATTGCACGCAGGTGACCGGATTCGGCTGTGAGCTGGGTTCGGCAATTCTTCCTCCATTGAACTGTGCCGGCTCATCTACGGTGAGTTTTGTACGTTCAACGAATGAGTCGTTTTATCTGAATCTGATGATTAAAGACGGATCGCAAGGGAACTTTAAATTGTATGGTGGAAGCGATTCTCTATGTATAACTTCGGGCGATTTTGCTGTTGTTCCGGGAACGGGCGGGGAGTGGTATTCAACGTACGGTAAACAGTTTACACTCGCTCAGGTGCCTGTGGGCGTGGCGATGCGTCTGGTTAATTCGACAGATGTATTTGGGATGGGATTGATCAACGGAGGGTCAACGTCGGGATGCCGTTATGGTTTCTTTTCGGAATTTGCTGCAAGAATTGTTGTGGATGCTGGTCCTGTTCAATCCATTTGTTCGGATCAGAATGCTCAACTGAACGGTTCGGTATCTGGCGGAGTTACTACAGGACAATGGACTTCCAGCGGCACAGGTTTTTTTACACCGAACAATACAGCGATGAACGCACAGTATGTTCCGGGAATGAATGATATTTTGAATGGCTCGGTAACACTGACTCTGACTTCTACTGGAATGTGTTTTCCGGAAACAGATGCCACAACAATTACTTTCCAGCAGGCTCCTGCCGTGAATGCAGATATTGACCAGTCGGTTTGTTCGAACAATCCGAATGTTAACCTGAACGGTTCGGTTGCTAATGCGCTGGGCGGTATCTGGAGCGGCGGTGTTGGTTCATTCAACCCCAATAACACAACGGTGAATGCGGTATATACACCCACACCAGCGGAAGTTGCAGCAGGAACTCTTTCATTGACACTCACCTCAACTGGAAACGGAATTTGCAATCCGAAATCGGATATCATGGTTATTACTTTCAGTCCTTCTCCGACAGCCTATGCCGGTGCAGATCAGACAGTATGTGCAAACAATGCCAGTGTGACACTGAACGGTTCAGTAACCGTTGCAACCGGTGGTATCTGGACCGGTGGTGCAGGATCGTATTCGCCTAGCAACATTGTGCTGGGTGCGATATATACGCCGTCTGCAGGAGAAATTGCTACAGGCACTTATACGCTAACCCTTACCACCACAGGTAATGCTAACTGTAACGCAGTGTCCGATATGGTGACCTATACGATAACCCCGGCACCCATTGTGGATGCGGGAACCAATCAAACCGCTTGCGGAAACAATCCGACAGTGACACTGAGCGGATCAATTACGAATGCGGCAGGAGGACAATGGTCTGGCGGCATGGGGCTCTTCTCACCGAACAGTACAACCCTGAATGCTACTTATACACCTACTGCCGGTGAAATTTCCGCAGGTATTGCAAATCTTGTTCTTACTTCCACGGGTAACGGAAGTTGTATTGCAGTTACGGATAACGTGTCAGTCACATACACAACTGCACCTACGATCAATGCAGGCATGGATCAGTCAGTATGTGCGAATAATCCTTCCGTATCTCTGAGTGCATCTGTCACGATAGCGACTGGCGGCATCTGGAGCGGAGGCTCAGGAACATATTCTCCGAATAATTCTTCTCTGAATATTACATACACGCCTTCTGCTGCTGAAATTGCAGCAGGTAGTGCCAACCTTACAATCACATCAAGCGGTAATGGAACCTGCAATCCTGTGAGTGATGCGGTTCATATTACTATAACACCTGCCCCTACAGTATCGGCGGGTTCAGATCAATCTATCTGTGCCAACAATGCGAATGTGACGCTGAATGGATCAGTAACTGTAGCAACCGGTGGTATCTGGACCGGTGGTGCGGGTTCGTACACGCCAAGTAATACTATACTTGGTGCAGTGTATACGCCATCTCCCGGAGAAATTGCAACAGGTACATTTACGCTTACACTTACTTCAACCGGGAATAATAACTGTAATGCCGTTTCTGATATTGTAACATATACAGTTACACCGGCACCCATTGTAGATGCGGGAGTCAATCAGACAGCCTGTGGAAACAATCCGACTGTAACACTCAGCGGCTCTGTTATCAATGCACCTGGCGGGCAATGGACGGGGGGCTTAGGAATTTTTGCGCCTAGCAACAATGCGCTGAATGCAACATACACACCAACAGCAGGAGAAGTGGCAGCAGGCTTTGCAACACTTACGCTGACCAATACTGGCAGCAGCACATGCATTCCTGTTACTGATAATATAACAATTGCATACACAACAGCACCGACAGTGAATGCGGGCGTGGATATTTCAGTTTGTGCTAACAATCCGAATACAACTCTTAGTGCTTCGGTAACAGTAGCAACAGGCGTGTCCTGGTCCGGCGGAATGGGATCGTATATCCCCAATAACACATCACTCAATATTACCTATATTCCGACTTTGGCGGAAATTAGTGCGGGTGGTTTGAACCTGACGGCAACTACAACAGGCAATGGTACATGTAATGCAGTAGCGGATGTTGTTCACATCACAATTACAGCATCACCGGTTGTGAATGCAGGAGTGGATTATATTGCTTGTGTGAATAACCCGACCGTGCTTCTGAATGGTAGTGTTGCCAATGCAACCGGCGGATTATGGACCGGTGGAAATGGTGTGTACAACCCGAGCAGTGCAGTTTTGAATGCAACATACACACCGACACCTTTAGAAATTTCTTCAGGGCTGGTAACGCTTACACTCACTTCAACCGGTAACGGGAATTGCAACCCGGTCGCTGATTACATCAATATTACTTTTACCCCTTCACCAGTTACAGATGCAGGACCCAATCAGATCAAGTGTGCCAACAATGCAGTAACAACATTAAGTGGTTCCGTTGTGAATGCTTCCGGTGGAATCTGGAGCGGCGGACTGGGAATATTCAGTCCGAACAACAGTGCCCTGAATGCGACATACACACCTACGGCTGCAGATATTTTAGCGGGAAGCGTAACATTAACGCTGACTTCTTCAGGTAACGGAACTTGTAATCCGGTTCCGGATGTGATGACGATTTCATTTACACCTTCACCTACGGCCAATGCAGGAACGGATCTTTCGGTATGTGCGAACAATCCATCGATAGCTTTAAACGGAAATTATACAGTTGCTTCAGGAGCACAGTGGAGCGGTGGCGCGGGAACATATAGTCCCGGCAACACTTCTATGGGTGCAGTATACACACCTTCTGCTGCAGAAATTTCTGCCGGTGGTGCAACGCTGACATTAACAACTACAGGTAACGGAACCTGTAATGCGGTTTCTGATAATGTACATATAACCATTACTGCATCGCCTACAGCCAATGCAGGTCCTGATAAAATGATTTGCAGAAACAATCCGAATGTGAATTTACATGGCTTGGTTACTATAGCAACCGGTGGTGTATGGAGCGGTGGTGCGGGTGTTTACAATCCAAACAATGCGGATTTAAATGCAGTTTATACACCAACGCCTGCCGAGATTGCAGCAGGATCACTTACATTAACTCTGACGACTACCGGTAATGGTAATTGTTATGCAGTGACAGATCAGATTACGATCAACTTTACTCCGGAACCAGTTGTAAATGCTGGTGTAGACCAAACGGTGTGTGCAAATACGAATGTAAATTTATTCGGAACTGTTGTTCTTGCTTCAGGCGGAATCTGGAGCGGAGGACTGGGTTTATTCACTCCCGGAAATAATGTTTTGAATCCGACTTATACACCTTCGACTTCAGAAATCATAGCGGGTTTTGTAAACCTTACGCTTACTTCCACGGGTAATGGAACATGCAATGCAGTGAGTGATGTGGTAAGAATTGATTTCACCCCGGCGCCAACAGTTAGTGCCGGAGCAGATCAAGTGGTATGTGCAAACAATGCACATGCTGTTTTGACCGGAAATGTAACAATTGCAACGGGTGGCATCTGGACTTCATCGGGTTCGGGTTCTTTCTCACCAAATAATATTAGTCTGAATACAACTTATAATGCAAGTGCCGCTGATATTGTTTCTGGTTCTGTAACAATTCGTCTTACAACGACAGGTAACGGAACTTGCAACCCTGTTCTGGATAGTATGAAGATAACATTTTCTCCTGCTCCGGCTGTGCAGGCAGGTTCTGACCAGACGGTTTGTGTCGACAATCTTTTTGTTTCACTGAACGGATTAATTTCGGGAGGTTCAACAACGGGTATATGGAGTACAAGCGGGACTGGAACTTTCATTCCAAACAACACCATGCTGGGAGCAAGTTATCATGCAAGTTCTGCAGATTCACTGGCGAATGGGGTAACCTTGTATCTCACTTCTACCAATAATGGCGATTGCCTGCCGGTAGTAGATTCCATGCATATATTTATTTTCCCGGCGGGCGTTGCCAATGCAGGCAGTGATGCAACGGTTTGTGCAAATAATAGTTCTGTTGTTTTGAACGGATCGGTTAGCGGAGGCGCTGTGGGCGGCATCTGGTCAACTTCCGGAAACGGAACATTTGTGCCAAATTCATCTACGTTGAATGCAACGTATAATCCGGGGAGTGCTGATATCACAGCAGGAACGGCAATGCTTATTCTGACAGCCAATAGTTGTAATCAGGCAAAAGATACAGCCATAATAACAATCACACCCGCCCCGAATGTGGATGCAGGACCTGATCTTTTCATCTGCAGCCGGACAGCTCCGCTCAATGCGACCATTAGCGGCGCAACCACGACTGGTATATGGACAACATCGGGAACAGGAACTTTTTCGCCGGATAACTTAACACTGAATGCAACCTATAACGCAAGTATGGCGGACTCTGTAGCTGGTACAGTCACTCTGATTCTTACTTCAACAGGAAATGGAAACTGCATTGCTGTTAAAGATACACTGATTGTAACCATTACTGAGCCTGGCTTTGTGAATGCAGGTGTCGATCAGAATGTGTGTTCTAATGTAAATGTAATTCTTTCCGGCTCCATTACAGGTGGAGCATCGCAGGGTGTATGGACAACCAGCGGCACGGGTTCATTTGTGCCATCCAATACAGCAATCAACGCAAGTTATGTTCCCAGTGCGGGAGATATAACTGTGGGAAGTGTCATGCTCACACTGACTGCAACGAATAGTTGCAATCCTGTGTTTGATAATCTCATGGTGACTTTCATCCAGGCACCAACTTCTGATGCAGGCATTGATCAAACAGTATGTGCCAATAATTCTGTGATTACGCTGAATGGAATTTCTTCCAACTCATCTTCTGTATTATGGACCAGTTCTGGTTCAGGTAGCTTCATGCCGAATGCAACTTCGTTGAATGTGCTCTATGTTCCGGATGCTGCCGATATATCAAATGGTGCGATAACATTGTATCTTTCAGCAAATGGAAATGGGGGTTGTGCCCAAGTAATAGATTCAATGCAACTGACAATAACTCCTGCACCTGCTGTAAATGCAGGGATGAATCAATCCGTTTGTATAACGAGCCAGATGACTCAACTCATGGGATCGGTATCAGCCGGCTCTTCAACGGGTATTTGGACAACGCTGGGTTCTGGAAGTTTTGTTCCTGATAATGTTACTATGAATACCTATTATCAATTCAGCAGTGCTGATACAACTGCCGGATCGGTATCCTTAATTCTTACCTCAACGAATAACGGAGATTGCCTGCCGGTAAGCGATACCGTTGTTATCACGTTTGGAAATACAACTTTTGTATATGCCGGACCTGATCAGACAATGTGCGGAGGTAGCAATCTGGCTAATCTGAATGGCTTTGTGAACGGAGGTTCTACAAGCGGTCAGTGGATTACTTTAGGAACTGGATCATTCTTTCCTTATGACACAGTTCTGAATACAATTTATATAATTAGTCCTGCTGATTCACTCAATGGTTCGGTTGATATTATTTTGATGTCAACCTATAACGGAACCTGCGGTATGGGATCCGATACGCTGACAATTTATATTGATAAAGTTCCGGAAGTGAATGCAGGTACTGATTTTAACCAGTGCTTCGGTACGAATGCCCAATTGAACGGAAGTGTGCTTTATGCTTCAGGCGGACAATGGAGTTCCTCAGGAACAGGCGCATTTATTCCCGATGTCAATACATTGAACGCGCAGTATGTGCCCAGCTTTGCTGACAGCATTGCAGGGTATGTCGATCTTGTTCTCACAACTACCGGTAACGGAACATGCAGTGCAGCTTCGGATACAATACATATAACATTCTTAGTTCCGCTCATTCCTGATTTTACTATTTCAACTGCTTGCTTGAATCAGGCAACATCATTTACAGATAACACAACTATTCTTTCAGGAAGTATCACTTCGTGGTTGTGGGATTTCGGCGGTGGAAACCTTTCGAACATGCAAAATGCATCCTATGTTTTTACTTCAACAGGAACTTATATGGTGACGCTGACAGTTCAGTCAAATCTGGGATGCAGCACTTCGATCACAAAGACAGTAACAGTTCATCCTTCGCCCGTGGCTGCTTTTTCAAGCAATACCGTTTGCTCTTATGAAAATATGAGCTTTACGGATTTGTCAACTGTAAGTAGTGGAAACATCAATGCATGGATGTGGGATTTTGGAGATGGAGACACAGCCTATGTTCAGAGTCCGCAGCATATTTACAATGATGATTCATTGTATTCGGTAACG
>JAZDMK010000148.1:0-12652 GCA_043800975.1 Bacteroidota bacterium
CGTTACCACGACATGGCTCTCTCCCGCCCTGTTGTGCACGCTATGGAAAAAGGAACTTTTTATCAGTGGCTTCGCATGAAGAAAAAACTGGGTGGCCAGCATAAAGTTCCGAGGCTTTCCAACAACCGGCATCTTGTGGAAGAAATTTTAAAGATGGAGGTTACCGCATGAAAAATAAAATTAGTTTCCTGTTCGCTGTTTTAATGTTTGTTTGTACTTCCCTTATAGCACAAAACGACATCCTGAAAATAAAGCAAACCGCCACTGTTAAAGCATCTCCAACAGCACACATCACTTCCGACAACATTGGAAATCTTTATGTTTATGATGGCAGCACCATTCACAAATATGACTTGGCAGGTGCTCTTTTGTATACATACAGTGAAACAAGATATGGTGAAATTGCTTTTGTAGATGCATCGCAACCATTAAAAATTCTTGTTTTCTTTCGCGACTTTTCAAAACTGATTTTACTTGATAATACAATGAGCATAATCTCTCCTGTTTCGGATCTGAATGCAAAGGGATGGGATCAGGTAACGCTTGTATGCAACGGGCGAAACAATGAATTTGTTTTTTATGATGAAAAAAATTTCGAACTCGTTAAAACTGATCTCAACCTCAAAAGCTTATCAAGTTCCGGAAATCTTACTGCTATTCTTGGAATAAGTTTAAAGCCGGATTTTTTGCTTGCTTACGATAATTTTATACTTTTGAATAATCCTTCAAATGGAATTCTTGTCTTTGATGAATATGGATCTTATCTTAAGACGATTCAATGCAAGGATTGTGCACCCATACAGGCGAAGGACGAGAAATTGTTCACTGTAAAAAAAGGTATTTTAAAAACCATTGGTCTGAAAACAAATTCTGTTTCAGAGCAGGCTTTTCCAACGCAGTATGAAGGTGTAACGATTGTATATGGAAATTATTTTTTTGTTCATGATAATGATTGTATAAAAATATACAGAAAGGACTGAAATGACAAAGACAAAACACATTGCTGTTGCCGGCAACATTGGATCGGGTAAGACTACGCTCACTTCCATGCTTTCTAAACATTACAAATGGGAAGCCCAGTATGAAGATGCGGATAACAATCCTTATCTGAATAATTTTTATGACGACATGCAGCGGTGGTCTTTCAATTTGCAGATTTACTTTCTGAACAGCCGCTTTCGTCAGATCATTGAAATCCGTAAAGGCAACAAATCGATTGTACAGGATCGCACCATTTATGAAGATGCCTATATCTTTGCGCCCAACCTTCATGCGATGGGGCTTATGACAACGCGCGATTTCAACAACTATATTTCCTTGTTCGAGTTGATGGTTGAATTTATTCAGCCACCCGACCTGATGATTTATCTGCGTGCAACAATTCCTACTTTAGTAAATCAAATTTCAAAGCGTGGACGCGATTATGAAAATGCTATCCGTATCGATTATCTGACTAGACTGAATGAACGTTACGAAGCGTGGATTTCGAATTACACACAGGGGAAACTTCTGATAATTGATGTTGACACCGTTAAGTTTCAGGAAAACCCGGAAGACTTTGGATTTGTGATCAACCGCATTGACGCTGAGATTCACGGATTATTTTAAAATATTTTATTTTGAAAAAAATCGGAATCATACCTGCACGTTATGCCTCTTCCCGCTTTCCGGGAAAGCCTCTGGCCGACATTTGTGGTAAACCGATGATTCAGCATGTGTATGAACAATCGCTGAAAGCTGGTCTGGACGTGCTTGCTGTTGCAACCGACGACAAACGAATTGCAGAATGTGTAACCGGCTTCGGAGGTCTTGCAGTAATGACATCACCTCTGCATAATAGCGGTACAGAAAGATGTTTTGAAGCTTCTCATGCTTTAAGTTCTGTTCAGGAAGAAGATATTATCATCAATATTCAGGGTGATGAACCTTTCATTGATCCCGCACAGATCCTGCTGACAGCCTCTATCTTCACAGATCCGGAAGTTGAAATTGCAACACTTGTAAAAAAAATTACGTCTGTTGATGAACTGCATGATGCCAATGTAGTAAAGGCAATCACTGACCGTTTTGGTTTTGCTATTTTTTTCAGCCGCCTGCCCATTCCCTTTTGCCGCGATGCTGAAAACGAGAATTGGCTTGAGTTTCATTTGTATTTAAAACATATTGGTTTGTATGCATATCGTGCATCCATTTTAAAAGACCTTGTTAAGTTAGGCCCGTCACCGCTTGAACAGGCTGAAAAACTGGAACAACTGCGCTGGATTGAAAATGGATTTAAAATTAAAACTGCTTTAACCGATTCACAAAGTATATCTATAGATACCCCTGCTGATCTGGAAAGAGCAAGAGAACTTTTTGATGAAAAATAATAATCAAGAATTTCGAGGTTAAATATTTGATTAAAAAAACTATCGCATCAATGTGACTGTTCCCTTATAAGATTTTGCACCTACATTTAAAATATAATAATAAACTCCATCGGCTGCAGGTTTTCCGTTTTGTCCTATACCCTTCCAGTGATTGCTTTTATCTGTTGTAGAAAACATAAGTCTTCCCCATCGGTTAAAAATTTCTAGGCTGTACGATTCATTCCCGTCATACTTAATATAAAAAACGTCATTACAATCATCACTATTGGGAGTGAATACGTTGGGAATAAAAAGGGAACAGGATTGAGTAGTGGCAGTCCCTTTCATAATCACACATGAATTATCTACTACCGTCACAGTATATTCCTGCTCCGGCTGGGCTGAGATGGAGGGTGTTGTAGCGCCATTGCTCCAATAATAAGTATACGGAGGAAGTCCTCCCGTTACATTTGCACTAATCTCACCCGAACAATCATTTGTTATTGCAACATTAAGCTGATTTATAATACAGGATTCTGCAATCAAAGTTGTAACAAAGCCGAGCCCGCAAACCAATAATACTCCTGATAAACGATCGATAGAAATATCATAAACAGGACCAGTAATGTTGTCTGAATAAATTGTATCTGCAGTGAAAGTGTTTCCATCAAAAGAATAAACAAAGACTTTATTAGTTCCACCAATGTAAATATTATTGCAATCATCTACTGCTATTCCCTCATGGCTTCTATATTGACCTCCCAGATATGCAGGATCCGCAATTACAAATGAAAGCTGCGACCCAGTATTTTTATTCCAGGCAATTATTTTTTGTCCGTCATAACTAAAGAGATAATTATTATTTGATGCAAGAGCATTCGCACGAACTGTTATGGGCAAATTAAATCCTGGAATATTATAATTATTCAGTTCGAAAAAAGAATAGCCGGTTTGAATATTAAATACTAATGGAGGGTTATATGAATTTGAGAAAGAACTTTTTTCAAGATAATTTGAATAGGAACATGTATAAGAAGATATCAACGCATAGAAATCGCCGTTGTTATCCATTTCAACAGAAGCAATATCGTTATAATCGCCCGGAATTGTGCAAAAGCCGTTAAAATTCTGAACTGTGTAACTCACAAAACTTGTATCAACTTTCCGTATGTTATTTCCATCTATTGTTCCACCACCAAAAGCAAACAGTTGCGCTGTACATGCATTATAAAACATGGTCCAAATTTCATCATTACCAACCAATGGTGAAGAAGTAGATACGAGTGATCCGTTAGATCTTATTTTCATAATACTTGGCCCGGAAAGTCCCCATGCAGCCCCATCACCTATAAATAGGGTTCCGCTATGCTGAAGCAAACAGAATTTTGAGTATGTACTATTATAATTCCATGTGGGGTCAGTAGGGGTATAAGTCCATAATGGTAAACCGCTAGAATTGTACTTTGCAATTTTAAATTCAAATGTACCTCCACCTACATATACATTCCCATAAATATCCGTTTCAATGTCATAGGCTGCATTATCAGTGGTCAATGATGTTGGTGTAGTAATCCAGGGATCAATGATAATTGTTTTTGAAACCTTGGAAACAGTATTCAAACTGAAGGAAACTATATTATCTTTTATTGAAAAAGAGATGGGTATATCAATTTCATTTTCAATAAATATTGCATTGGGTACATGATCCGTAATACCTCCCGCCGGGGTTTGAACAATTATATTTCCATCATTATCTGAAGTAACACTATCTACATTACCACTATATCTCATTTTAATGCAATCCGGGTTGGCACCAGGATGCATAATAAGATTGTATTTGATTCCTCCCTTTGGAGACACTGAATATTCAATATCAATATTAGGATATAGATTTTTTATGGTGATTTTTTTGTAGCCTGTTGCCCTGATATTCTCAAAACCCTTTTTCCCGAATGTATAATATGCTGTCCCCGAAAATTCAGATGATGCAAATGTGTTGGGATTACTTCCCAACCATTCCATTTTTACAAAATAAACTTCACGTTTACGTTTCTTCTCCTTTTTATCTTTTTCTTCAAATGGATCCTCTTTGAAATCACTTTTTTCATTGATAATCATTTCCGACTTCTCAAGCCTGAACACTATGCTATTCTTACAAAAATATATCTTATCTGCATTATTTAATGCATATAAAACTGTTTGACTGCTTTGAGCAGCATCATCAAACTGTCCCAGGTTTTGAATAAAATAATCAGTATTCATAGGATCTGACGAATGCCATCCCTGAAGATTCATCGTTTTCTGAGAAAATGAAGTTTGCGGTGCAATAAGAAAAATGCAGATTGGGACTATGCACAAATCTGCTCTGCGAAAAAAAACAGAACGTAGTTTCATTTTGTATATTTCAAAGGTGGCAAAATACTCAGCAAATATACATAAAGACATACATAACTAAAAAAAAAGCTGCCCTTTTGAGGCAGCCTTTGAAAGGTTTGAATACATCAACCTATTTTGTAACAGAAATCAGTTCAATGGTCCATCCGAGGTCCATTTTCAGGATGAGTGGATTCACGGCGTCATTCAGAAACCAGAATTTTTTCCCTGAAGCGGTTTCAGCATACAATACTTTAATGGTTGTGCTTGTTCCATTAATTGTAAACGTATATGATTTTTCACCCTTTGGGGTCAATACTTCGCGCGTGTTTTGAGGATCGACTGTAATGGGTTTATTTTCTGCAATTGCTTTTCTGATTTTTCTTCCCATCCAGACAGACGTTTTGTCTTTCAGATCAAGAAATTCGTTATTGCGAAAATAATTGTTCATTGCGGAAGCTGTATCCAAAGCCTGTTGAGACATTCTAACCTTCCCTTTCATATTTTTTGGAGCGCCCATTTTCCAGCGAAAAGCAATAGAATTTCCTAAAGTAAGACTATCAACAACGTAATCGTATTGACTACCATTGGCGACAACTTTGTATGTTAAAACGGTAGTGCTTTTAATCCAGGAGACGCTGGCAGAATTCGTTGATTTTGTTTGTGCATTTGTTACTGAAAATGCTGCAACCAACATTAATGAAATGAATATTTTTTTCATAAATATTTACTTAGAATAAGATTAAAATTATTTCTTATAGAAGATGTATCGGGTAATAAAAAGTCCGCTTCCATCATCTTTACCTGCATCTGACTCAACACCGGTGGTAACAAATTTCAGTTCCCAGCCTTCTTTTGTGAGTTCAGTAATTTTTTCACAAATGACCTGGTCATTGTTCCTGATGTTACCAAAGTTAATTCCAACCATGCTGAAGAAATTTTCGATTTTAACTTCTTCCATTTTCCCGTCTTTCGACATAGTGATCAGTCTTGAGCGACCCAGTCCACCGGGAACAACCGATTCAACTGCGGTAACCTGTAACCATTGCTGGGCTGATGCAAATCCACCCAATAATACAAACGCTGCAACAAAAAGTAGTTTTTTCATAAGTTTTGGATTTAAGTAATTAATGAGTTAAAAAATTTGTGCAAAGAAACAAATAGGTCGCCTATTTACCAAAAATTGTTCCGAAATAACTCTAATAAAATTTTATACCTTTTCATCCTAATTATTCTTTCTGTTTTAAAAAAAACCAAATTGTAATACTTGATTGTAGATTTTCTGAAATGTTAACGACATGTTAATGTCTCATCATTGTATAAATTATTAAGTTGGGTTTATCTACTTTAGCACAAATTTTTATTTATGAAACATATTCTCATTGCTCTTCTTTCTTTGTTAATCATTCCCACAACTTTGTTCGGGCAAGGCGATAATCATGGTGGCAGACCGGGTGGTCCCATGCAGCAAGGCCCTCCAATTGGCAAGCTACACGGAACTGTTCTTGATGCATCAACAGAAAAACCTGTTGAATTTGCTACCGTTGCTCTTTATCGCAGAAAAGATTCTGCGTTGGTTACCGGGGGAACAACAAATGCAAAAGGCAAGTTCGACATTGAGAATCTCCCTTTTGGCCGCTATAAAGTGAAGATCAATTTTATCGGTTATAAAATGCACATCATCGATACATTGACCATTTCTCCAAAAAATCCTGATGTAACACTGGCTGTTGTGAAACTGAAATCAGGCATCTCAGATTTGAACCAGGTGGAAATTACCGGTGAAAAAAACATGATGCAGGTGGGTATCGATCGTAAAGTTTTTAATGTAGAAAAAAGTTTGATTACACAAGGTGGCTCTGCAACTGATGTTCTGAAAACTGTTCCTGCCATTGATGTTGATATCGACGGTAACGTCAGTTTGCGCGGAAGTGGCAACGTTACCATTTTGATTGACGGAAAACCATCTGCGATGCTGAGCGGCGGAAGTACAGCACTGGAGCAGATTCCCGCATCTTCCATTGAAAATATTGAAGTGATTTCTAATCCATCTTCCAAATATGATCCGGAAGGAATGTCGGGTATTATCAATATCAATCTGAAGAAAAACAAACTGCAGGGCCTGAACGGAAACATACAATTGGGAACAGGTACAACAACCATGAATGACGGAGCTTTTGTTTTGGGTAAAAAATACAATGGCTCTATCAGTTTGAATTATCGTAAAAAATGGTTCAATGTATACACAACCTATAGTTATCGCAACAATTATATGCCCGGCTCTGGCATAAGCAACCGCACATCGTGGATCAACGATACAGCCAGTTATCTGAATCAAAACAGTTTTAATTTTCATGAAAATTATTCCCATATGATTAAAGGCGGTTTTGATTTTTATCTGAACGACCGCACAACCCTTGGCATTACCGGAGTATATAGCATGCGTCCAGAAACAGAAAACGACAGCAATCTTTATAAATACAGCGACTATAACTATGACATCACATCATTGTATTCACGCAATACCATTGGAAAATCGGAAGGTAATAATTATGATCTGCAAGCTAATTTTCGCCACTCTTTTAAAAAACCGCAACAATATTTAAGCGCCGACGCATACTTCAGCACTGGTGATGACAATGAAACAGGAGAATCATTTCAATATTATTACAATCCTGATTTCACACTTTTGTCTATAGAGCCATACAAACAGAATACTACCACCTATTACAAATCATACAACACCAGTATTCAGGCTGACTATTCACAACCCACTGCAAAAGGAAAATTTGAAACCGGTTTCAAAAGCCAGTTGCGCCATACAGACACTGACTTTAAATCTGAAACCTGGAATGCAGAAGATAGTCTGTGGTACAGCGATCTGTTATTAAACAACCGTTTTAAGATGGATGAACAGATCAATGCTACCTATGGCACTTTACAACACACTATAAAACGCCTTGGATTTCTTCTCGGGTTGAGACTGGAACAAACCTATCGCTATTCAGAACTTCTGAATACCCAGGATAAATACAAAACAAATTACTTTAGCTATTTTCCAAGCGTACATATTTCTTATAGCCTGGGAAAACAAAAAGATTCTCTAAAACGGAAATCCGAAAGTTCACAGGAATTACAACTGAGTTATAGCCGCCGTATTAACAGGCCCAATACGCATACACTGAATCCCTTTACAGATTATTCTGATCCACTGAACCAGCGCACAGGCAATCCCAACCTTGAACCTGAGTACATCAACTCCGGGGAAGTAGGTTATTTGAAACGCTGGGATAAAGTTACACTAACCAGTTCGATATTCTACAAGTACACGACCAACATGATAACACGTTATCGTTATTTTATTAAAAATAATGAAACAACAGAAACTGTTTCTGATACTTCTATCATCATGCCTATTAATGCAAACAGTGCTACTTCTTATGGAATGGAATTCATTTTTTCGATGCAGCCCAAAGAATGGTGGAATCTTTCAGGAAACTTTTCTTTCTTTAACAACGCCATTGAAGGCGGTGTTGATGCGGTTCTCAGCAACAGCAACAGCAGTTGGTCAGCAAAACTAACTTCCAACATGAAACTTCCTAAAGGAATTGATCTTCAATTTATGGGTAATTACAGGGGCCCCTTGGCCACCCTCCAGGGTATTTTCGATCCGGGCTGGTCGGTTGATGGCGCTGTTAAAAAAGATTTCTTTAAAAACAAACTCAGTGTGGGTTTGCGATGCAGTGATATCTTTAATACAAGAAAGTTCCGGATGAAATTTGAGAACGAAACCTATCAGCAGGATATAACACGTCGTAGAGAAAGCCGTGTCGTATTTTTGACACTGACCTGGAAATTCGGAAAGCCCGATAAAAATGCAATGAAAATTCGCAAAGGTAACGGAGATCAGGAATTTGACGGTGATATGGGAGGCGACTTCTAGTTAAACTAAAAGGGCAGTTTAATACTGCCTTTCTTTTTTTATAAAAAAGCCTTAAAATATTTTTTTGGTGCCTTAATCTGTTTAATTTTACGGGTTCTATCAAGTTGGCTGCCGCAGAATGAAAACAAAATTATTTTTTTTACTTGGCCTGTTGCTTTATTGTGTCAATGGATTTTCTCAAAACCAGAAAATCTGGACACTTCAGCAATGCATCGATTATGCATATGAAAACAATCTTCAGATCCGTCAGCAAATGCTGAGTTCTGAAACTACAAAAATTAATGCTGCACAAACCAAAGCCGCTATGCTCCCATCGCTGAACGGAAGCGCCACAAACGTATACAACTATGGTAAAACGGTGGATATGTACACGAATAGTTTTGCAACCGAACGCGTTCGTTCGAATAATTTTTATCTGAGCAGCAACGTTACAATTTTCAATGGCTTTCAGAAATACAACAACATGCGGGCAAACATGCTGAGTTATGAAGCCAGTAAATGGGACCTTCAAAAAATGAAAGACGACATTGCTCTTTCGATTGCATCCGCATACCTTCAAATTTTATATAGCGAAGAGCAGGTTACTACTGCCACATCACAAAGTGAAATCACACGCCAGCAGATTGAACGCACACAAAAATTAGTAGATGCCGGAAAAATAAACAAACAGTCTTTACTGGAACTGGAAGCACAACTTGCAACTGAGGAACTTTCCTTAGTGAATGCACAAAATCAACTGGAACTTGCTTACCTGAATCTTGCGCAAATGCTGGATCTCAGCGATACAAAAGATTTTAAAATTGAGAAACCAATCATTCCTGTTAATCCGGATGAAACTTTCAAAAATTTAAATCCGGGCGTTATCTTTGAAAAAGCCGTAAGCAGCCAGCCTTCCATTAAAAGTGCAGAACTGAAATTACAAAGTTCTACAATGTCTTTCAATGCAACAAGAGGGATGCGCAGTCCTACTTTATCCATGCAGGGCTCAATAGGCACGGGCTATTCCGGCGCCAGTAAACAATTAAGCGGGTTTACTTTAAGCGGATATGATACGATTGGTTTTACGTCAGCCACCTTCGAACCGGTTGTTGCACCTTCGTTTCAGTATGATTATAAAAATATTCCTTTTAAAGATCAATTCAACGACAATGTAAATAAATCTTTTGGTTTTTATCTGAGTATCCCAATATTCAATGGATGGCAAACCAAAACTGCTGTCAGTCGTTCCAAAATTTCGATGATGATGGCCGAACTGAATCTTGCTACTGTTCGCAATCAGCTCAACAAAGATATTCAACAGGCGTATGCAGATGTGAAAGCAGCATACAATAAATACAATGCAACATTGAAAAGCGTGAATGCACTTGAAACTTCATTTAACTTTATCAATGAACGTTACACGCTGAATATGCTAACAACCATTGAATTTAATGATTCAAAAAACAAACTGGATAAATCTAAGTCAGATTTATTGCAAGCCAAATATGAATTTGTATTCCGATTAAAAATTCTTGATTTTTATCAGGGAAAGCAGCTTACTATTAATTAAGGTTTTTATGAAAAGAGGAAAGATTTTAAAGATTTTAGGCATCGTGGTTGGTGCAGTTATCCTAATGATGATCATTGGACGCAGCTGCGGAATGATCAAGAATAAAGGCACTATCAATGTTACCGTAGAAAAAGCCGAGAAACGAACTATTGTAGAAACGGTTTCTGCTAACGGGAAAATTCAACCCGCCGTAGAAGTGAAAGTATGTCCTGACGTATCCGGTGAAGTTATTGAATTAAATGTTAAAGAAGGTGATGAAGTGAAAGCCGGACAATTGCTGGCAAAGATCAATCCCGATTTGTATCAGTCGAATCTGGAACGAATGTCTGCTTCCTTAAATACAAACAGAGCGAACCAGGCAAATTCCAAAGCACGTGCTGCGCAAACCAAAGCACAGTTTATTCAGATTGAATCCAGTTATAAAAGAAATGAAAAATTATTTAAACAGGGCGTTATTTCTGAATCCGAATTTGAACAGGCAAAAGCCCAGTATGAAGCAGGAAAAGCCGATGTAGAGGCAGCCGATCAAAGTGTCATTGCAGCAAATTATAATATTAAAAGCGGTGCTGCTTCTTTAAAAGAAGCGCAGGATAATTTGCGGAAAACAGCTATCTATGCTCCTGTTGATGGAACCATTTCGAAACTCAGTTGTGAAAAGGGAGAACGTGTTGTTGGGGCATCGCAGTTTTCTGCACCTGAAATTATGCGCATTGCCAATCTGAATGAAATGGAAGTAAATGTGGACGTGAATGAAAACGATATCATACGTGTAAAATTGGGCGATACAGCGATCATTGACATTGATGCGTTTCTTGACAGAAAATTCAAAGGTGTTGTCAGTGAAATTGCAACATCAGCTACAACGACCGGTGTAACTGCAGATCAGGTTACCAATTTTGTTGTAAAAATTAGAATTGTTCGCGAGTCATACGCAGATATGTTGGTTGGAAAGCCCGCCAACTTTTCTCCTTTCCATCCGGGAATGACCGCCACTGTTGACATTCAAACAAAGAAGGTGATTGATGCTCTTTCCATTCCGATTCAGGCTGTGACAACACGTGTTGACAGTACAAAAATTCCAAATGCACAAATGAAAGCTGATAAAACATCCTCTGATAACAGCATGTCTAATGCTAGCAAATCAAGTGCAAAAACCGAAGAGTGTGTTTTTATTTATCAGAATGGAAAAGTTAAAAAAGTGATTGTAAAAACCGGAATTCAGGACAGCAATTACATTCAGATTCTGGAAGGAATTACAGAGAAAGATGAAGTTGTTTCCGGCCCCTACCGCGCCGTTTCAAAGAAACTGAACGATGGAGATGCGGTAAATAAAGTAGATAAAAAAGATCTTTTTGCTAAAGGAGAAAGCGAATAATTTATTGTGCCTATTTTTCTTCATATTGAAACAGCAACACCCGTCTGTTCTGCGTGCATAACTGATGGCGAAAAAATTATTTCACTTCGCGAAAAATCAGGCAACAATGTTCACTCCTCATTGTTGACAGTTTTTATCCAGGAACTTTTTCAGGAAAGTGGAATTGCTTTTTCTTCTCTTGATGCTATTGCCGTGAGCAAAGGGCCGGGTTCCTATACAGGATTACGCATCGGTGTTTCGACAGCGAAAGGATTATGCTTTGCATTAGATAAGCCACTTCTATCGGTTGAAACTTTAACGGCCATGGCCCACGGAATGTTGCAACAGAAAGCTGTTTCCGAAGACACCTATTTATGTCCGATGATTGACGCCCGAAGAATGGAAGTATATACAGCATTTTACAACAACCAATTAACAAAGGTTTTTGATACATGCGCACTCATTATTGATCAGGATACTTTTCTTCCATTTTTAAAGGAGAATAATTTATTGTTTTTTGGAAGTGGTGCGGACAAACTCGTTCCGCAATTTAACAACCATCCCGGAATAAAAATAAATACTGAATATCTTCACTCCTCTTCATTCATGTTACAATCTGCTTTGGAAAAATGGAATAACAAACAATTTGAAGAGGTCAGAAGTTTTGAACCATACTACTTAAAAGACTTTGTAGCTACTACTCCCAAAAACAAGCTCTCGTTATGAAATCCAATTTATCCATATTTAAAAAAATTATGAGTTACGCAAGCGGTACTGTTGTTGAAATGTCAGATAGCACGGTAACTCCAGGGCTACATGTTTATTGCCTTCGGGGAAAATTACAGATGAATTCGGTTAATGCAAACTATTCGGAAGGTCCGTTGAGAACCGCTTTTGAAGTGGAATTTCGCAAACTTGATTTACCGGGCAGAAACATTAAAAATACACTGATTCTCGGTTTTGGAGCAGGAAGTGTTGCGTCCCTGCTGCAGGAAAAATTTAATATCGATTGTGCTATTACAGGCGTTGAGCTCGATCCCGAAGTAATCCGGCTGGGCGAAAAATATTTTAAAACCAAACGATTT
>JAZDMK010000015.1:0-27118 GCA_043800975.1 Bacteroidota bacterium
GATTTTAGGAATGGTTGTTATGTTTTTCATTTATACAATAAAGATACAATTTTAAAGAATTAATTATGCAGCATGAATTTGATTACTTTTACATTATGAATAGTGAAAAGAATGAAAAAGACTGTTCGCAAAGGAAAATCGGACGTTATTGGACTGTGATATTAGGATTGTTGCTGGGCCTGGCCGGAGGATACATTTACTTTCTTCAGACTGGTTGCACAACCGGTGCGTGTCCTTTAAAGGCAAATCCTGTATTCCCGCTACTTTGGGGTGGTACGTTTGGAATGTTGATAGGAAGTTTCTTTGTTAAGAAAAACAAATCAGATTCTTAGTTTTTTCGGAAGACTGTTCCAAACAAGTTCGTAAGAGTGATCAATTAGTTCACAAATTAAATTTTTATCGAGGCTGCCATCCATCATGAGTGTATTCCAATGTATTTTATTCATATGGTAACCGGGTGTGATAGCAGGAAATTGCTCGCGTAATGAAATTGCTTTTTCAGGCTCACATTTTAAATTTATACTTAAATCACTGTCCAGATTGGCCAAAGCAAACATTTTTCCATGGACTTTAAAAACAAGGGTGTCATCTCCAAAAGGCAAACCTTCGCTTACATAGGGTTTTGCAAGGCAATATTCACGAATTTCTTCAATATTCATAGCGGATAATTTCATAACGAATATCGGAAAAATTTAAAAAACCTGCATACTTTTTTAAATTATACATACATAAATAATACTTTTGTAAAAAAATCAA
Organism: Bacteroidota bacterium; assembly: GCA_043800975.1. Taxonomy (GTDB): domain Bacteria; phylum Bacteroidota; class Bacteroidia; order Bacteroidales; family JAHJDW01; genus JAZDMK01. Next base: position 757 of record JAZDMK010000015.1, read on the forward strand.
CAATATGAAAAAGATAATGATCGCTGTCTTTATGATAGCAACAGCAGTTGTAGCCAATGCCCAGAATTGTTCAACTTACTTTCCTTTTACAAAAGGAACGGTTTTGACTTACACAGATTATGATGGTAAAGACAAGGAGACAGGAAACCACAGTATGACTGTGAATGATGTTCTTGAAAACGCAGGATTTACTGAAGCCAAAGTAACATCTTCCAGTTATGATGCAAAATCAAAAGAAACTGCAAAAGCTGACTTAGTCATGCGCTGCAAAGCCGGTGAATTTTATATGGATATGAAAAACATGGCCTCAGGAATGCAAAACATGAAGGACATGACAATGGAATGCACTTCGCAATATATGAGCTATCCAGCTAATTTAACCACATCCAGCACACTTCCAGATGGAGCTATGCAGATGAGGCTTTTACAGAATGGCACTCTTTTCTCAACGATTGATATGAAAATATTTAATCGTAAGGTAGTTGCTGTCGAATCAATTACTACTCCTGCGGGAACATTCAACTGCATTAAAATTACATATGATTGTGAAATGAAAATGGAAACAATGGGCTTTCCAATGACAACAACCACAAGTGGTATCGAATGGCTTGCGCCTGGTGTGGGATCAGTTAAATCTGAATCTTACAGTAAAAATGGTAAGAAAGCGAGCTCTTCAATTCTTGTTTCAAAGAAATAGTATTTGAAAAATTGCTTTCTGATTAGTGTCTGCTGAATTAATTTTCAGCAGACATTTTTTTTGATCAGAATTAATGTAAGCGCGCTCAGGCTGGGAATTGCAGAGAGTAGGGCTGCATTTGCAAACCCAAAAAGCGGAATAAGAAACATTGATGTAATAAGCATCCCACAGGAAAGACCAATAAGGACAGATATAGCAGAAGGTTTTTGATCGGATGATTTTGATGCAATCAGAAAAGCTCCTAGTATCAGACCACAGGAAAGGGTGAGTATGCCCAGTGCAATGCTTCCTGTAAGAAAATCTGTTTTTCCGGATACCAGAATTTCCGGGACAAATGAAAGGAGAAGAGCCAACGAAATTGTCAATCCAAGAAAGAGGTGTTTATCGAAAGATGTTTTTTTTCTGTATTTGTTTTCTATAAAAGAACCGCACGCAATACCTGTAAAGAATAGCATCATAAAAATACCGGCGTTGTAATATAGAAACGCAAAGAGTGATTGAAAAATGGAAAGAATCACAATGATATAAGATGCTGTGGAAAAACCGGTGGCAAAAAGTGTAGTGGTTTTCGTACGAATAAACAGTCCGGGTAAAGCAATCATGAATATGACTAATAGAATGAAAAGATAATTTTGATTCTCTTGTGCGAAATGAAAATCTATAATACTGTTTTTCGAAAACGGAACCAAAACTGAATTGGGAAGAACATCTGCATCGATTGATTTTTCAAAAAAACTAGATTTATTCGTCACAGCTGAATCATTGATGTAAAAATGATTCACGTAAATATTTTCCAGCCCTCTTTCATCTGAATGCTTTGCAATTTGGTAGGATAACGGGACCTCTGAAGCAAGAAGGAAAATTCTTTCACCCGGAATAATGATTGTGTTTGAGAAATTTTGTTTCAGTGCTTTCCAAACCGATGCAAGAAATTGCTGGTTGTTCTGTGTATTACCGGAATTTAGTGAAAGTGAGTAAACGCCCTTTTCATTTAAATTATGCTTTATGGTTTTAAAAAACTCAATCGTAAAAAAGCGGTTCAATAAAGTGTTTTGCGGATCAGGAAGATTCTGAATAATAACGTCAAATTGTTTTTTGTTGTTTTGAGAGAAATGATCCGGAGAATCTGTTACAATATCAATCCGGCTATTGCTGCTGAAAAATGAATATAGGCCTTTGGTTTTTTCAATAGAAGAAAAGTTTTTAAAACTCTCGGAAGTGCTGATTTCTGCACCTGTAAAAAAGGAACTGAAAGGAAGAAGTACTATTCGTTCCGGTTTGTATTTTAAAATTTCTTCAAGATAGCCGGAAAAACTTCCTGAAAAAAATAGGATTTTCTTAGCTTCCTTATTTTGAAGCATTGGAAAGTGGATACATTCCTCGGTATACCGAATGTCTGGATTGATAGAAATCAGATTTTTATTTTCGTATAATTTTAATTCTCCACCTGAGTCGGTAACGGCAAAATTACCCTGTGAAGTTTCCCGGAATGCAATCAGATTTTGATTCGGATAATTTAGTTTTTGGGTGAAAAAATCTGCCGGGTAAAATAAAAATGCAAAGGAAATAATTGGAATTACTGTGATGAAACCAAAAACGATTAATTTTCTTTTCAGTGGATACACAGAATAAACTGCGTAAAGCATGGACACAAAAAGTGAGAAGAATTGAATCGTTGAGTGATGAAAGGTTCGATTCAGAAAAAGACTGAAAAGGGCAGCTCCTGCAATTCCTCCCAGTATAATTTGCATGAAAGAATAATTGGAACTCTCAGATTTTCTTTTTGAAATTTTTTTAAAAGATGCAAATAGAAACCCGCTATAAAAACTAAAAGGGAGTATGCAAAGAGCTATTATTAGAATATTGTTAAGTAACAAAGTTTGCCCGGTTTCATTTCCTGATAATATCGACAATAGCCGAATTGCGAAAAAGGAGATTGTAGAAATTAATGAAAAAAGAATAAAGGATACGACTGTAAAATTTGTTTTTTGATGGAATGAAAAATTTAATTTAGCGATGAGAAGTCCTGGTATTGTTAATAAAAGTGATAATGCAAAAGTGATCCCGATAAAAATTTCATTTCCATAAGATAAAGAAAAGGATTCGCGGATAATCACGGACAAATTAATGCACACCAGTATTCCCAATATAAAGAGTGGGGAAGTAATCTGTATGAAGAATCTGCGTAACACAATAAATATTTTCAGAAACGATTATGTGTTTATTGCTTTTTCAAGGTCATCCAATTTGAAAGGTTTACTGATGTATGCATCCATTCCTGCCTGAAAGCATTGTTCCATATCCTCTTTCATGGCATGCGCAGTCATTGCAATAATTTTAGCCGGCTTTAATTGCGAATTGTTTCTTTCAATTTCCCGAATTCTTTTGGTGGCTTCGTATCCGTCCATCTCGGGCATTTGAACATCCATTAAAATAAGATCGTAAATTTTTTCAGTAAATTTTTCAACGGCAATCAGTCCATTTTCAGCAATATCTGCGTGGTATCCCAATTTCTCAAGGCTAAACATAGCCACTTTCTGATTGATTAAATTATCTTCTACCAGTAAAACAGATAATATGGGTTTGTTCAAAAGAGATCCTGCATTTTTTATCATTTCAGATTTCTCACCATCGGAAACCGCGTGACCAAACCTTGCGTTAAACCAAAATTCAGAGCCTTTTCCGGGTTCACTAATAAGGCCAATTTCACCATCCATTCGTTCAGCAAGCATTTTAGATATAACAAGCCCGAGCCCTGTGCCACCATGTTTGCGTGTCATAGACGTATCCAGTTGCGAAAAAGTGTGAAATAATTTGCATTTGTTTTCTTCTGCAATTCCAACGCCTGTGTCAATAATGCTGAAATGAAGGAAAACACTTTGATCATCCGCATTCAATAAACTGGCAATAATGCGAACACTCCCTTTTTCAGTAAATTTAACTGCATTCCCGATTAGATTTATCAGAATTTGAGAAAGTCGTACACGGTCGCCATTTATGTTTCTTGGAACGCCCGGTTTTATCTCACAGGTTATTTCTAAATTTCTCTCTTTGACTGACTGAGCGTGAAGCCGAACAATACTATGCAGGAAAGTATGTAAATCAAAATCGCGATTTTCTAAAGATAATTGTCCGGATTCAATTTTTGAAAAATCAAGAATATCGTTAACAATCGTTAATAAATTGTTTGTCGAATTTACTATGATACCAAGATATTCCTGTTGTGACTCCGTTAATTCGGTGTGTTTTAAAACATCAATCATTCCAATGATTCCGTTCATAGGAGTACGGATTTCATGGCTCATGTTTGCAAGAAAAATTGTTTTTGCTTTTGAAGCTGCTTCCGCATCCTCTTTCGCTTTGCTTAGTTCAATGTTTGTTTTTTCCAGCACTGCCCGTTGGTTAATAATATCCTCATGCTGAATTTTTAAAATTTCGCTGGCCCTGCGGTTACGGATCATGTTGATATAAAGCAGAATGACAAGTAAACTGATCAGCGCCAGAACAGCAATAAAAATGTAAGTGTAAATGCGCTGTTGTTTTAATTCATCTTCCTGCATTGTGCTCTTCTGGCGGAAATACTCTATGTCCTGTTCTTTCTGATTTGTTTTGTATTTCGTTTCAATTTCTGCAATCTGTTTGTTTTTGATAGAATTGTAAAGGCTGTCTTTATAAAATGCATACAACCTGAAATTTCTTAAAGCGTTTTTATAGTCGCCTCTTTTCGAATAAACATCAGCAATGCGGGCATAGTTGTCAGCAATTTTCTGAAGATTTTTATGAAGTATGGCAAGCTGAAGGCTAAGGTTGTAATAGTTTACAGCCAGATCCATGTTCTTCATCAGCAAATGAACGTCTCCAAGAGTTTGTAGAACATCAATATTATTCTGATTGTTTTTTAATCGTTGATTAATGTTCAATGCATTTTGAAGAAACTCCGCAGCTTTTGGAAAATCACCCCTTAGTTTATAAAGCAATCCAATATCATAATACAAAATACCAACGCCTTCATAATCGTTTAATCTGTTTTTTATTTGCAGCGAGAGAGTATAATATTCTAATGATTTATCAAATTGTTTTAAGTCAGCATAGGTGTTTCCCATATATAGGTATACAATTGAAATACCCTGTTGATCCCGGATTTCTTCTTTAAGAGTCAGCGAGCGACTAAAGTAATTCAGCGCTAATTTGTAGTCTTTACGGGCTTTGTATATATTCCCTATGTTAAGTAGTGAAATGGAAATGCCTTCTTTATCCCGAACTTCCTGCTTAAGCGTCAGAGCTTTTTCATAATTTACTAAAGCACGATCATAATCCGCAAGGCTTTCCCAGATATTTCCAATGTTGTTATAACTAATCGCTTGTCCATATTTGTCACCGGTTTTAATTTTTAAAGCAAGTGCTTTTTCGTAATAAATCAAAGCAGAATCTGTTTTGCCCCATTTGTTATAAACTTCCCCAAGATTATTAAACAGGATCGAAGTGCCCAGTTTGTCTTCGACCTTTTGTTTTAATACAAGTGCCTTTTGGTAATACTCAACTGCACTGCCATATTCTGCGTTTTCCAAATACAAATTTCCAATAGAAATAAGAGAAATACTTGCTCCGATCTGATCATTAATGCTTAGCCGCAATTCGGCAGACATCTTATAAGATGCAACAGCGTTGATGTTGCCGCCTGTTCTTTCATAAAAATCCCCGAGATTACTCAGTATTTTTACTTCAGCTCTGGTATCACGTTTCTGCTGCGAAAGTTTTAGTGCTTCCGATAAATATTGAATACTGATATTGGGTTGAGTGTTGCTGTATTCATCGGCCAGAAGACTCAGAACAATAATTTTTTCTGTGCCATTACTGATGCGAAGTTTGTTCTTTAAACTATCAATACGGGTGCTGTCGTTGACGGGAGGAGCAACGGAACCTACACTAAGAAATAAAACCAGCAGTAATGAGTACATTTCAAATCTATGTCTTGTTGCAAAGATAAAATGTTTTTATACTTTTATCCCTTAAAAATCGTTTATTGATAAACTACGTATGAAAAAAATAATTCTTTTTCTGATCTCTATCTTTCTGCTGAACGTTTTATGTTTTTCGCAGGCGGATTTTAAATACACAGTTACAGTTAAAGGGAAGAACGGATATACGCTTCCCGATGTTAAAGTCTGGCTTACCGATAAAATTAAAGGTAAAACAATCACACAAAGAACCAACAGTGCTGGCGTTGCGGTTTTCAAACTGGGGGAAGGTTATTGGACGCTTAATCTTCCGGGCCTTGCCAATTATAAGGAATTTGAAATATCAGAAAATGAAAAAGGAGAAGGAGATGTTTCCCTTACTTATGATCTTGCAACCATAAAATCGGAAGCCGCTTTTCTGGAGCAAAGAAACAGAACTACATTCACTTCCGAAGACCAGACTTTGGTGAAAGCATCCCAACCCGGAAAGGGAATGTGTATTGTTGATGTTAAACTAAGTGATGCCCTTAAAAATCCCTTGTATGGAATTTCAGTGTCGCTTGTCAGTGTTAAGCAAGCGAAGATGTTTAATTCAAAAACATTGAAAACAGGTGTCGCACGTTTTCTGGTACCCATTGGAGAAAATTATGCTGTGGATGTAGATGGAGTTAAGAATTTTTCTTTTTCCGGGGATTTGAAATTTGAAGGAATAGTTACACTGACATTACCGTATGAGCCAACTACAATTAAAGAAACGGTCAGAAATGATACCATAAGACAGATAATTCCTGTTGATGCCAAAGCTACATCAGCAAGAGTTTTTCAGGAAATTAATGTTACAGATGCATCCGGAAATCCTTTGCAGAATGAATGGGTATATGTTCAGCAGATTGTAGGAAATAAAGTGTATGAAGCCCGCACCGGTAAAGATGGAAAGGCAATATTTTTATTGCCCCGCGGAGAAAAATATATGTTGCATTTCGAATTCCAGCGTGATGTAGATGTTTTGAATTTTATCACTACTAAAGGAAGAGCGCATGCACAGATGAGTCTTTCATACCGGCCTGATCCGCGCCTTCAGCATCCTGAAAAATTTATTCCCAAACCCGAAGAGGTTTTTTTGGAGGAGTTTCAAACATTCATTACAAAACAATTGCCTGATCCCGGTTTTAAAAAGCTTGGGCTTACGGTTCAGTGGGGAAATGGTAAGGTGAATGAAAGTTCTAAAGAAGCCGTTTTAAAAATTGGGATTGCAGGTGCAACACAAGATGTGGTTTTTAAAAATGTTCCGAATATTGACGTTGCTTTTGTCCTCGACCGAAGCGGATCGATGGCAGGATACGATCGTATTGAAGCTTTAAAAAAATCGATGGTAAAGTTTGCTGATAAGCTTCGCCCAGAAGATTTTGTTGCGCTGGTTACATTCAATGGGGAGGCATTCCTTGATATGCCGTTGAAAGCGAAAGGCAATGGCGAGCAATTAAAAAAATACATCAGTGAAATAGAACCCGATGGGTTTACCGATATTTTCAAAGCCCTTGTTATCGGGTATGAGCAATTGCTTACCAGTCCTAATAAAGAGCGTGTGCATCAAGTGATACTGCTGAGTGACGGATATGACGGTTCAGAAACAAAAACACTATTGGATAAATCAAAAGAATACAATCAAAAAGGATTGAGAATATCTGCCATAGGAGTAGGACAGGATTATAATTATTCCTTATTGACATTATTAGCGGGCGAAAGCGGTGGTGTAGTTGAATTTGCGCCAACAGCGAATGATATGGATGGTGCTTTTGAAAAACAGCTTTCAAATGTTATGTTTCCGATTGCTTCTTCTGCAAAGCTGGATATCATTTTTAACGAAAAAATTAAATTCGATAAAATTTACGGACTTCCTTTAAAATCAAAAATGAATGACCGGGCTACCCTTGATGTCGGGCCCTTATACAGAGGTTGTAACGTAGTTGCCATTGCAAGTTTTCAGTTAAATAAACCTGCCCAGGGAATTGAAAATATGCCTGTCATTCTGGAATTATCCTATCAGGATTTGCAATCAGGAACTCGTGAAAAAATAACTGAAAAAGCCTTTCTAACCTGGGAACCCGGAACAGGTAAGCTCGCCCTGATTTTGGAACAGGAGCAAAAAAAACTATATGCAATTGCGATCATCAATCAGTCGATTAAAGTAATGGCGGAAGCATTTGCTGCAGGAAGCTTAAAAGAGGCATCTCTGGCTGTTGCTAGTGCGGAGAGACAAGTAAAAGAATTATTTCCTGATGCGTCAGATAAGGATGTGCAAAAACTCGTTGCACAAATTACTTTATATGCAAAAGCAATTGAGAATTTTCAACGCAATCAAAACAAGAAAAAGTAAGTTTTAAAGAAAAAGTGCAATTTGATTTATTAATGTTGAGCAAAGGTGTCAGTAATACAATCTCTTTGTCTTTATTAAAAAAACGTATCTTTGCAACTTAATAAAACAATGATGGAATACAATACTACGCGTCCCGTGCTGCTAATGCGTGAATATGGACGTACTGTTCAAAAAATGGTGGAACACGTGATGACGATCGAAGATTTTGAACAAAGGTCCAAAGTAGCCCGTATGATCGTAAATGTGATGGGGCTATTAAATCCACATATCCGTGAATATGGTGATTACAAGCACAAGCTCTGGGATCATCTATACATTATGAGTGATTTTAAACTGGAAGTAGAATCACCTTATCCCAGGCCTGTACCTGAAATCATTCTTGCAAAGCCTGACAGAATAGGGTATCCTGATAAAAAAATGCGCTACCGCCATTATGGAAAAAACATAATGAAGATTATTGATAAGGCAGTAGAAATGGAAAACGGAAATAACAAGGAACTTGTTGCGGCTCTTATTGCGAATACGCTGAAAAGATCGTATCTGACCTGGAACAGGGATTCCGTTACCGATGAAATTATTATTGAACAACTGTCAGAGCTTTCGGAAGGCGGGCTTACCGTTCCTGAGAATACAAAGCTTGCCCATGTAGCTGAAGTTATTCAACGTCCTGCACGTAAACCGGGTCAGAACAACCGTAATAATAACAACCGTAAGCAGTTCGGTCGCCAGAATTTTAATCCAAATAACCGAAACAAACAATAGTGCATGTTTACTTTTGAGGTAACAGGCGGAAAAAAACTCAAAGGAGAAATTATTCCTCAGGGTGCGAAAAACGAGGCATTGCAGGTAATCTGTGCAGCCCTTTTAACACCAAAAAAAGTTACTCTTACCAATGTTCCCAATATCCGGGATGTAAATTTTTTAATTGAACTCCTTGCAGATATGGGTGTTCGTGTTGAACGCCCCGAAAATGGCGCCGTCGTTTTTCAGGCGGATAATGTCAACATGGATTATCTGCAGTCGCCTGAATTTGTTCGCAAAGCATCAAGTCTGCGTGGATCTGTTATGATTGTCGGTGCATTACTTGCACGTTTTGGTTTTGCTTTAATTCCAAAGCCAGGCGGAGATAAGATCGGAAGACGTAGGTTGGATACACATTTTATCGGACTTCAGAAACTGGGGGCCGATTTTAATTATGATATTTCAGATGGTTTCTACCATGTAAATGGAAAAAGTCTTAAAGGCGCATACATGCTGCTGGATGAGGCATCCGTTACAGGTACTGCCAATATTATTCTGGCTGCCGTTCGAGCAAAAGGAATTACTACGATATACAATGCAGCATGCGAACCCTATGTTCAGCAACTTTGCACAATGCTTAACCGCATGGGTGCAAAAATTTCAGGCATTGGCTCAAATATGTTATTCATTGATGGCGTTGATGAATTGTATGGAACTGAACACCGACTTCTTCCAGATATGATTGAAGTGGGAAGTTTTATCGGACTTGCAGCCATGACGGGTTCTGAAATTTTAATTAAGGATGTAAACCTGCATCATTTGGGTATTATTCCCGATGTTTTTCGAAAACTGGGGATTCATATCGATGTAAAAAATGATGATTTATATATTCCCGCGCAGGAAGTATACGAAGTAGAAAAATTTATTGACGGCTCTATAATGACCCTTGCAGACGCACCCTGGCCGGGGCTTACGCCCGATTTGCTCAGTGTACTTCTGGTTGTTGCTACGCAGGCTAAGGGCAGCGTGTTGATACATCAGAAAATGTTTGAGAGTCGTTTGTTTTTCGTTGATAAATTAATTGACATGGGAGCGCAGATCATCCTGTGTGACCCGCATCGTGCAACGGTAATCGGATTAAATCGAGAGTACCCGTTGCGTGGAATTGAAATGACTTCACCTGATATTCGTGCCGGTGTTTCTCTTCTGATAGCAGCACTTTCTGCTGAAGGAACCAGCGTAATTCATAATATTGAGCAGATCGACAGAGGCTATGAAAGCATTGATAAACGTCTTCAGGCTCTGGGTGCCGATATAAAAAGAGTATGACATTTACAACTGTAGAAATTATTCAGGCCATGCTGGCGCCGGGTATCATGATATCAGCCTGCGGTCTTTTAATTCTCGGAATGAACAATAAATATTCATTGATTGTTAACCGTATCCGGCTGCTGGACGATGAGAAAAGAAAGCACAAAAAAGAAAATCCGGCTGATGAAGATAATAATCAAAGAATTTTCAGCATTAATCTTCAGACAAAAAAACTAAACATACGTCTGCGTCATGTTCGCAATGCAGTGTTCAGTTATTCGCTGGCTGTCGGTCTTTATATTGTCGCTTCTCTGTTCATTGGTTTAAGAATCGTATATGACACGGATGCCCTAAGTAATGTTGCAATCATTTTTTTTCTGTTGGGTATGATCAGTGTTTTGTGCGGCATTGTTTTCGCTGCAACTGAAGTGATGAAGGGTTATAAAATTGTTCAGATTGAGCTTGAAGGCGAAAAGAATTAATTTTGGTACTTTGTTTGCAGATGAAAACAGCTTTTGAAAAAAAATAAAAAAACATAACAATGAAAAAGATACTGCTTTCCGCAATTGCCCTGCTTTTTATAGGCTCAGTTGCGATTTCACAAACGATAACAGGTTTGAATATTGGAAACAAAGCACCCGATATAGTGCTTAAAAACCCCGAAGGTAAAGACATGAAACTATCTGATCTGAAAGGAAAAATTGTTTTAATCGATTTCTGGGCATCCTGGTGCAGGCCCTGCCGCATCGAAAACCCTGTGGTTGTTGATGCATATAAAACATACAAAGATGCTGGATTTACTGTTGGGAGTGGCTTTGAGATTTACAGCGTTTCTTTCGATTACGACAAAACTTCGTGGGTGAATGCCATCAAAGCAGATGGTCTTATCTGGAAAAATCATGTTAGCGATTTGCAAGGCTGGAACTGTGCTGCAGGGGTTGTTTATAAAATTTCAAGTATTCCCGCTAATGTTCTGATTGATGGAGAAGGAATCATTATTGCAGCGAATCTGCGCGGTGAAGCTCTGAAAGCAAAATTGAAATCATTGGCCAACTAGGCTTTTGTCAATTTGTCATATTCTATTTGCATGGCAGGAATTTTGTCAATTCCTGCCATGCCTTTTTAAAGGTATTATTTGATTGTTGAATTATGTTCAGAAAAAAGCAGGTGAAACAGGAAGAAGCGAACGAAAACAAAACGGAACAGGAAAATATTTCTCCTGAAGATTCAGTATCCGAACTGTCAGAAAATGATCAAAAAACTGACACGTCTGACGAAAATGCAGATGCTCCCTGCACTGCAGAAGAGAAAATTGCTGAGCTAGAAATTCAGATTGCAGAGTTGAATGATAAAAACCTGCGGTTGTATTCAGAGTTTGATAACTATCGTAAGCGTACAACCCGCGAAAGAATTGAACTCTATAAAAATGCCAGTGAAGATGTAATTACGGAAATGCTGCGTGTACTCGATGATTTTGACCGTGCCATGAAAGCTTCGGAAGAATTTGACAATCCTGATGCATTAAAAGAAGGGATGAATCTTATTTACAGTAAATTTAAAAATGTTCTGGCCCAGCGTGGCCTGAAGGAAATGGATTGCATTGAAATGGAATTTGATACTGATTTCCATGAAGCCCTTACAAAAGTTGAAACGGAAGATGAGAGCGAAAAAGGGAAAGTGGTTGATGTGATTGAAAAAGGATATTTGTTGAATGGCAAGGTGATCCGCTTTGCAAAAGTAGTTGTTGCATCATGAGTGCAGCCAAACGGGATTATTACGAAGTGCTCGGCGTATCCAAAGGTGCCGGCGAAGCTGAAATTAAAAAAGCATACAGACAGCAGGCATTAAAGTTTCATCCGGATAAAAATCCCGGTGACAAAGCAGCCGAAGATAAATTCAAAGAAGCTGCGGAAGCATACGAAGTTCTTAGTAACACTGAAAAACGTCAGCGATACGATCAGTTCGGTCATCAGGGAATGGGTAACCAGGGCTTTGGTGGCGGCGGCTTCGGAATGAACATGGATGATATCTTCAGCCATTTCGGTGATATCTTCGAAGGCTTCGGATTTGGTGGAGGGAATCGTGGAGGAAGGCGCCAACAGCGCGTTCACAGAGGTACGAATTTGCGTGTTAAAGTTAAACTTACACTGGATGAAGTTGCCCATGGAGTAGAAAAAAAGATTAAAGTAAATAAATATGTTCCCTGCGAAACCTGCCATGGCAGTGGTTCGAAGAGCAGCAGTGGAAAATCTACCTGTTCTACCTGTCACGGATCAGGACAGGTGACAAGGGTTACCAATACATTTCTTGGACAGATGCAAACTGCATCCACTTGTCCTCATTGCAATGGGGAAGGTGAAGTAATCACCGACCGCTGTAAATCATGCGGTGGTGACGGAATTGTGCGTGGAGAAGAAGTAATCACGTTTAATATACCGGCCGGAGTATCTGAAGGAATCCAGTTGAATGTGGGCGGAAAAGGAAATGCAGGCCCGCGCAATGGCGTTCCCGGCGATCTGCATGTTCTGATTGAAGAAGTAGAAGATCCCGAATTAAAACGCAACGGCGAGCATCTTGTGTATGAGCATGTGCTGAATTTTGTAGACGCCGTCATGGGTACCAGCATTGATGTTCCTACCATCGATGGGAAAGCTAAAGTTAAAATTGATCCCGGCACGCAACCCGGAAAAATCCTTCGCCTTAAAGGTAAGGGCTTGCCTGTATTGCAGGGCTATGGCAAAGGTGATTTATTTGTCAACATCACAGTTTATGTTCCTCAGAATCTTTCCAAGGAAGAAAAAGGAGTGCTCGAAAAACTGAAAGAATCTAATAATTTCAAACCCAAACCGGGTGTCAGGGAAAAAGGATTTTTTGATAAAATGAAAGAATTTTTTTCATCCTGATGATTCTTATTTTACTTAACGTACTAATCTGAACTTTTAACCTCCCTTTTCGAATTTTTAACGGTAAGTCGTTTGCATATTTTCTAAAATTCACGTAGGTTTGCTCAAATCTTTTTTTAAGATGGAAATCATCCGAGTTGAAAATGTATCGAAGCAGTATGCCGCCCATAAGGCGCTGGATGATGTCAGCCTTTCTGTTCCTGAACAAAGCATTTATGGATTGCTGGGGCCCAACGGTGCCGGTAAAACGACGCTTATTCGTATAATCAACCAGATCACAGGGCCCGACACCGGACGCATCCTTTTTAAAGGCGAAGCTTTTAAACCGCAGCATATTTATAAAATTGGCTATCTTCCCGAAGAACGCGGTTTATACAAAAAAATGAAAGTAGGGGAGCAAGCTGTATACCTTGCACAGCTTAAGGGAATGAAGAAAAGCGAAGCTGTTAAAAAGCTGAAAGAATGGTTTGAGATTTTTGATATAGGTATCTGGTGGAATAAAAAAGTGGAAGAACTTTCGAAAGGGATGCAGCAGAAGGTTCAGTTTATTGTTACTGTTTTGCATGAACCTGAACTCCTGATTTTTGATGAACCCTTCAGTGGCTTTGACCCGATCAATACGAATATTATTAAAAATGCAATCTTCGATTTGAAAAAGAAAGGCTCTACAATTATTCTTTCTACACATGATATGCCTTCAGTTGAGGAACTTTGCGATAACATTGCACTGATCAATAAATCGAAAAAAATACTCGAAGGTCCGGTCATGGATATTCGCAAAGCCTATCGTACCAATACTTTTGAAGTTGAATTTGAAGGCACAGAGAATAATGTCCGGAATATTGTTTCGAATAAATTTGAAGTTGTGTATTCGCACGACATAAAGGGAACCGTTACGGCACGGATACAATTGTCGGAAGGTAACAATGCGAATGACCTTCTTATGTCGCTGATTCCGCATATACAGATTATTTCATTTCGCGAAATGATTCCCAGCATGAATGATGTCTTTATTCATAAAGTGCAGGGATGTCAGGAAAATCAACCGGTTGCTGTATGAGTAAAATAGCCATTATTATCCAGAGAGAATACCTGACACGTGTCAGGAAGCGCTCCTTCATTATCATGACGATTATTGGTCCGATACTGATGGCAGCGATGATTATTGCCCCGATTTATATTGCGCAGATCAGTGATGAGAAAAAGGTGGTTGCCGTTATTGATGAATCCGGACTCTTCAATCAGAAGTTTCAGGAAACAGAATATTTGAAATTCAAATACATTGAAACGGATATTGTAACTGAAAAAGCAGCTTTTAAAAACAATGATTATTATGCATTGTTATACATTCCGCGTACTGTTGTTAATGATCCGAATAATGTATTGATGTATTCCGATTCGCAGATCAGTCTTAGCATTCAGATGTATATTCAAAATGCGATGCGAAGTGAAATTGAGCTGCAAAAGATAGGAGGATTTCTTGTCGATGAGTTGAGCCGCATGAATCTGATAACGGCGCAGGAACTTACAGATAGTTTGCGAACGCAACTGGTTGAAATGGCTTCAAAGATTAAATATTCGTTGCAAGCGAATGTTGCCATTAAAACAATTGATCTGAGTAACGGTGCCGAGAAAAAGACAAGCGCTGTGGTCTCCACTACCATCGGGCTTTTCCTGGGTATATTGATCTACATGTTTATCTTTATGTATGGTACCCAAATCATGCGCGGCGTAATTGAAGAAAAAAATAACCGCATTGTTGAAGTAATTATTTCTTCTGTGCGACCGTTCCAGCTGATGATTGGTAAAATCACCGGAATTGCTCTGGTTGGACTTACGCAGTTTTTGCTATGGATCGTTTTAACATTTTCAATTGTGATGGTTGCCCAGGTTGTGCTTCCCGATAAGATGAATATCACAAAGTCGGAGCAGTTTTCTGCACCGCAACAAATGCAGCTTAAGCAGACCGGACAAACAATGAGTCCGCAGGATACCGAGAAAGCTGATAATACACAAATGATCAATGAGGTTTTACAAACCCTTCGCCAGATTGACTTTGTCTTCTTATTACTGATGTTTATTTTCTATTTCATAGGAGGTTACTTACTCTATGGAGCCATGTTTGCGGCGATAGGAGCGGCCGTTGATAATGAAACCGACACGCAGCAGTTTATGTTGCCAATTACAATTCCGCTGGTATTTGCAATCATTATGTCGCAGTTTATTCTGAATAATCCGGGAGGGCCTGTTGCCAAGTGGCTATCAATAATACCTTTCACTTCCCCGGTTATTATGATGATTCGCCTACCGTTCTATAGTGTTCCACCCTATTGGGATGTACTCTATTCCGCTTTGGCTTTGATTGCAGGATTTATTTTTACAACCTGGTTTGCAGGTAAAATCTATCGTACCGGCATTCTGATGTATGGGAAAAAGCCTACTTACAAAGAACTCTGGCGCTGGATGCGTTATAAGGCATGATGATTGAAGTACGAATTTTAAATTCACTTCCATGAAAACATTTGTTACTGCTCTATTTGTACTTCTTTTTTCTGTAGGCATTTTTGCGCAGGACTTCAAGGATGATATCTGCCTCGAACGTGTAAAGAATAATTTGCCGCAGGGCTGGAATATGAAGATCATTCGCGATACGCTCAGTTTCTGGCACAAGGATTCGGTCTGGGTAAAATTTGAAAACAAAATCAATGCTCCCGTTGATATCCGAAGCATGAACGACCGCAATGCGGATATTGTGAAGTATGGTAAAAAAACAATATGCCGCTTTCAATACAAAGCCATAAAGCGATGGACGCCCACTCAGGTAAAGGAAGCAAAAATGTATAATGATTCCATCCATAAAATTATTCAGTGGCTTGCTGAAGAAAAATATAAGGTTGCAAAAATTGTCAACCAGCCAACTAAGGATGAGACCTACTTCGGTCTCACCGCTGATGAGGAAAAGCGAGTGAATGCCTATCTTGAAGAAAAACACTCTCTGGAAAAGAAAATGAAAGAATTGCCTTTGGTTCATACCGAAAAATATTCGCTTTTTCTTTCAACGCAATCGGGTATTGACGATGAGATGAATTCTGTTTATCCGCAGTCACCTTCGAACCAGGCGTATCAGGTTAAAAATCTTTTATATCAAAACTGCGAGATCGTTAACCGATGAGAGTTGCCATCATCGATCTGGGAACGAACACTTTTAATTTGCTGATTGCTGAATTAGATGGGGAAAGCTTTCAGATTATTTTCAGTACAAAGAAATCGGTGAAACTCGGGGAGGGTGGAATCACAAAAAAACAAATTGCGGATGCTGCCTATCAGCGTGGCATTGAAGCGCTCTCCCATTATCACAAAATTGTAATTAAAAAAGGTGTAGAAAAAGTTTTTGCTTTTGCCACATCAGCGATACGTTCTGCTGAAAATGGTGCTGCGTTTGCAACTGAAGCTGAATCAATCATTGGAGCAAAAATTAATATTATTGATGGCGATAGGGAAGCCGAACTGATTTTTCAAGGTGTGAAGTTGGCTGTAAAACCCGATGAAAAACCCTTTTTGATAATGGATATCGGCGGAGGAAGCACTGAGTTTATCATTGTAGAAAATGAAAAACTGATCTGGAAACAAAGTTTTAATCTGGGTGTTGCACGACTGCTCGAACGCTTTCAGCCTTCCGATCCCATTCTTGAAAGCGATATCGAAGTAATTTGTAATTACCTGGATGAAAAACTGAAGCCCCTTTCTGACATTCTCGGAAAAATAAAGGTGTCAAGATTAATCGGTTCTTCCGGTTCCTTCGATACTTTCGCAGAAATGATTTGCAATGATTTTTATACTCCTTCGCTGATTGATAAAAGCAGTACATTTCATTTTAAGCTGGATGAGTTTGAAATGATACACAAAAAACTTCTTGCATCTACTTTGCAGGAGAGGCTCTGCATGAAAGGGCTTATTCCCATGCGCGCCGATATGATTGTGCTGGCTTCTGTTTTTGTAAAATATATGCTTACACGCTTTTCAATTACCGAGATGCAGCTCTCAAAGTATGCTTTGAAAGAAGGTGTTATTTATGAATTAATGCATCAGCATCAATAATAAACAAGATTGCCTTTCAGCAAAAGGTCTTACTTTTGCAAAAATTTAATTCTTAACTCAAATGTTCACACCTGAATTGTTAGACAGTAGCATTTTCTCATGGGTCATTTTACCCATCCTCATTTTTCTTTCACGTATCCTGGATCAGAGTATTGGAACGCTCCGTCTGATCTTTGTTTCGAAAGGTTTTAAAATTCTTGCACCTGTGCTGGGCTTTTTCGAAGTTGTAATCTGGCTCGTTGCCGTCAGTCAGATTATGAAACATCTTGACAATGTAATGTGCTATGTTGCATACGGTGGAGGCTTTGCGATGGGAAACTACATCGGAATTATTCTCGATGAAAGAATGTCAATTGGTACAGTGCTGGTTCGTATTGTTCCTAAAAGTGATACAGGTGACCTGATCGCACACCTACGCGGATCAGGATTTGGCGTAACTTCTATGAATGCTGAAGGAATGAGTGGTCCTGTAAAAATTATTTTTTCTATTATCAACCGTAAAGATCTTTCACGCTATGTGGCTTTAATCAAGGAACACAATCCGCAAGAATTTTTTACAATCGAGGATGTCAAAACGGTAAGCGAAGGATACTTCAGTCGTGACAAGAGAACCCGCAGTGCCTTTGGTGTATTGAATCCTTTTGCCAGAAAATCGAAATGATATTTAATAAATAATGGTCAAAAAAAAGCCCTTCAAACTGAAGGGCTTTTTTGAGTTACATCACCTGCGCCATATCCGTTTTGGAATAATAGCCGGACGACAGTTTCTTTTGAATTTCAGAGAAACAATCGATTGTATATTTCACATCTTCAAGTGTATGAATTGCTGTTGGTATAAGGCGAATTAGAATAGTGCCTTTCGCAACAACAGGATAAATAACGATTGAACAGAAAATATTAAAGTTTTCACGCAATTCGAAAATAATATTCGTTGCTTCGGGAATGCTACCTTTGAGGAAAACGGGCGTGACAGGTGAGTTCGAGGCACCAACGTCAAAGCCTTTTTCTTTTAATCCACTTTGTAACGCATTAACGATTGTCCAGAGTTTTTCCCTTAGTTCTGGCATAGTACGCAACATTTCGAGGCGTTTCATAGCACCGATAACCAGTGGCATAGGTAGCGATTTTGCATAAACCTGCGAACGCATACTGTAACGAAGATGATTGATGATTTCTTCAGGTCCTGCTACAAAAGCACCAATGCTGGCCATTGATTTAGCGAAAGTAGAAAAATACAAATCGATTTCATTCTGAACGCCGAAGTGTTCTCCGGTACCTGCTCCGGTAGCGCCCATAGTACCAAAACCATGTGCATCATCAACCAGCAGGCGGAAGTTGTATTTTTTCTTGAAAGCAACAATTTCATCCAGTTTGCCTAAATCACCAAACATACCATATACACCTTCGGAAATAAACAGAATACCACCACCCGATTTTTCAGTAAGCTTTGTTGCACGCTGCAGGCATTTTTCAGCAGATTCCATATCATTGTGACGGAATACAAAGCGCTTTCCGATATGCAGGCGCATTCCATCAAGAACACAGGAATGTGCTTCCGAATCATATACAACAACATCTTTACGATCAAGGATAGAGTCAATAATTGAAGTCATTCCCTGGTATCCAAAGTTTAAGAGATATGCATCCTCTTTGCCAACAAATTCTGCCAGTTGTTGTTCCAGAATTTCATGCTGTGTGGTTTGCCCCGACATCATGCGGGCGCCCATTGGATAAGCTAAGCCCCATTCAGCAGCAGCTTCAGCATCTACTTTACGTATTTCGGGATGGTTCGCCAGCCCGATATAATTGTTGAGGCTCCATACCAGTCTCTCGCGTCCGCGAAAAACCATTTTGTTCGAAATTTCACCTTCCAGCTTCGGAAACATAAAGTAACCGTGCCCTACCTTTGAATACTGACCCAATGGGCCACTGTTCGATCTCAGTTTGTCAAATATATCCACGTCTAAAAGTTTTAATTATCCTTTTAAAAATTTTTGCAAAACTATGAATTTTTGCGCTTATTGTTCCTCTTCATTTGATAAATTAGAGGATATTTGTAAACAGTTTAATGTTTATTTTTAAACAATGAAATTCCGCTTTTATTTCGTTTTATCCCTGTTGTCAACGCTTTCAGCCTTTTCGCAAACGCCAATTACCATTGTTGTCCGAAATGGGAATGCACCAGCCAAAGCTTATCTGGCTGAATTTCATTATTATGAATACAAGATTGTGGATAGTGCTGCTTTTCAGGATAAAAAGTATGTTTTTAACACGAAAGGACTAAAAAATGGTATTTACAGAGTTTTTTACAACGATACTGTATCTACCGATGTGTTGTATGAAAACGATACGGTTCAACTGGAGATTCAAAATCTGAAAACCTCATTACATCCTTATGTTGAAAAAGGTTTTTCAAACCAGCTTTATTACGATTATCTTTATCTGCGCGATTCGCTGATCGGAAACAACCATGCAGACACACTGTCGTCCTTGCCTTCATTCAATATGAATGATTTCAGTTTTGCAATCATTTCATCCTTGCTTCAGATTTATAGCAAGACCTGGCCTCACAAGCTGGGAACGCGCATTGTGAATGCCATGCAGCTGCCGCGTTATTCCGATTGGCTGCGCTTAAATCCGGGCAAATCGTATCCGGATCTCCGGGCATTTTACAAAGATCATTTTTTCGATAATATTGATTTTAATGATACGGCACTTTACAATACTGAAGTTCTGTACCGCACACTCAAAGCCTATTTCACAGGTATCGTACAACCCAGGAATACAGAAACATTCAATGCTGCCTGCGATTTTGTTGTTGGAAAAGCGGGAAATTGTATAGGAATGAAATGCTACATCATCAATACATTGATAGATGTGTTTTCCAATACGCTGTATCAGGATGTAGCAGTTTATTTGTTCGAAAATCACTACATGAAAAATCCTTCCTGCCTTGTACCTGGTCACAAGCGTGAATCACTTTCTTTCGATATTCCGCAGCAGATGTCTGCTCCGGGAACTTTAATCAGTGATATTATTTTGCCCGATACGAATGGAGTATCGAAAAATATTTTTTCTGTAAAAAGTAAAAACACATTGTTGCTTTTCTGGTCGCCCGATTGTGATCAGTGTAAGGAAGATCTGGCGAAGCTTCTCAAACTTTCGGGCATGTATAAGCCCAAGGATTTTTCTGTTTTTGCGGTAGCCCTTTCCGATGATATGAATGGAGTTAAAAAAGAAGCACGCCTGTTTCCTGTGCAATGGCAAGTAGTATCAGATATGAAAGGCCTTGCCAGCCCTATGGTTCAGAAGTTTAATATTCTATTCACACCCGCTTTTTATCTTCTCGATGAAAACAAAAAGATTATTGTACACACCTATAAACTAGAGGATGTGAACAGAGCTGTGAATAAGCGGATGATGAAATAATTCTAAAAGAAAACTCATTCAGCTTTCATAAATTTTATAGGTATAAGACTGTTTTCACATTGAACAATCAGCATGTACAGTCCGGAAGGAAGTTGAGAAATATCGAGGCTGACAACTCCGTTCTCCTTGACACTTGGAGGTAAAAATATTGATTCTCCTAATGCATTAGTAAGAGAAAGAGGTTTGAACAACTGCCCAGATTTACTGGAAAATGAAACTTTATTTTGTGCTGGATTCGGGAATATATTAAAAACATTTTCAGAAGTAATTTGTGTAGATGAGCCAGTATTACAAATACCCGGCATATTGGCATCAAGCCAACCAAGTCGTGCTACAAGCCATGCTTTCAGATTGATTATTTCTCCTGCATAGGTTGTCGGATAGGGTGCGGGGTTTGGCCATACATAAACACCAATGATGGGCCACTGATCGAAGTTTCGTGTCTTGCTTTCGTCAATCAGCAAAGCTACGCTGTCAATAAAATGATTCAATGATGTTGTAGAAAGTATCGTGCTGCGAAGGTCGTTCCATCTGCATTTCAGCAATGAAGTAAATGACGGATCCTGTAACATACGTGCCCACCAGAAGGGAGGTTGCCACGTGTCGCCAGAGCATGGGAAATCATATGCCCAGCCCGTTTCGTCGTCTCCGCCGCAATAGTTGGCGTTGTGCCAGGCTATATCATAATCCCAGACAGGGCCAATGTGTATCCTGCCATCTTTACTGTATCTGTTTTTATAAAGAAAAGTGCTGAGTCTGTAACCGTCTACATTTTTGCTGATTTCATTCATGATCAGGTAATCGACAAATGTGCTGTCACTGGCAAAACGTCGGAAGCCCAACTGTGGATCATTAAACTGCGGATCCGCTAATGCAGTTTCAAAACTGTCAACATAGGCCTGTATGTAGTTTTTTTGAGTGGCAGTGATATCAATCTCGTCAGGATAATCATATTGAAAAAAGATAGTTTGTCCACTTGAATTTACGGGTGGCAGAAAGGATGATGTCCATCCGTCTCCTCCGCTTCCTGTCGATTTGTCGATCTTAACGATATAGCCACCTGTCAGTGCATCACCACTGTTGTCCAGAGTTGTGAGCTTGGATATGGGAATTCGGTTTTTGTCTCTCTTTATCTTTTCCTGAAAATAATAAACACCCTGATACTTCCCGTTAATCAATAGTTCGCAGTATCTGCCACGTGTTGCATAATGACCCATTTTCTCCCAGAGTGTGTAACTGAGAGGATTTCGCATCAGTGTTTTATCAGTGTAGTTTGCATTCAGAATCCAGTCGTTCTCGCTTGGCAATCCTAGCAGAGCTGTATCAATAGAAGATCCAAGTGTGTCGGTGGTTTCCAGTCCGTAGCTTTTTTTCGGAAACATCTGAGAACTGCTTCCACGCAGTTCAATCCCAATGTTGCCTTTGTAATACACGGGGTCGGTAACATAGTTTCTCACACCCGGCCCATTATTAATGATTGCAAAACCTGACTGAATTTTCGGGTCATCAGGAATGATTTGTCCCCATGTCTCAATAAGAATTATTGGTAGGTCAGAAGAAACAAATTTTGTGGCTGTTGCAGGATGAGTGCCGAATGTAATGTTCCACGATAGAAGAGCGCCTATATCCGCGAAGGGATATGTATCAAGGATATAAAGCGTCCAGACTCCATTTCCGTTTTGTCCGTTATTGACAAAACCCATGTCTTCCTGCGGGCGATAATCACCCGTAAAGGGTGCCGTGCCTGCAATAACGGATACTGTGGCTGTATCTACAAAGCAAGTGTTTACATAATCATCACCATCGTTTCCATTTCCACTTGTCAGAACAGTATGTGTGCCGTCGGGTGCGATAAGTTCAATGTGAAGATCGGAGTCCCAAGTGTGAATAAGATTGATGCATACGGATTGCAGACCAAAATTTGTGTCGATAACGGAAGGGCTTAAACCACTGACATTAATTGTAAAGACGACGCTGTCGCCATTATCGGGAATAGAGCCACCGCTGCCGCTGAAGGTCTGACTGTGGCCAGCGTACACATTGGAAAGTAAAAAAAGCAGAAATAGAATTTGTGCTTTCATGATGTTTGAATATTCGAAGGCTAAAAGTATAAAAAATTTTACAAACTCTATGCAATGCTACACAAAAGAGTGAAGAACTTTCTGATTATATTGGACAGAATTTATTATTTTTATTCATGGAAACTTAGAAACTGTTTGAATTTTATCCTTCTATTTAATTATGCGCCTAAATTGACCATACATTGTTAAAATCTCCTTAAATAGCTAATGCTATTCGCGTCAATTTTGCCTCCTCTGGTCAATTTATCCATCATAATTATTCTAAAAAACAAAATCCAAACAGATTCTTAATCAAAATCGAATTACATTTTTATAAATTTCCCAGAATTATTACTCAGCTTCACAAAATAAATACCCGATGGTAACGTAGTAATATCAATTCTTACCACTTTTGCAACTTTGAAGATATTTTTTCTTATAATATTTTCTCCGACGTTATTGAAAATGTTAAGTTCTGCATTTTCAGGCAGCGGTTTCTCAAGTTTTAATGTGATTTCATTTTCTGCGGGGTTAGGAAAAAAAATGATTTTGTTTGCATACTCGATTAAAAGAGGTGCTTTTGCAATTATACATACTGAATCCCATATTGCTTTAGCTGGCCGGTCAATATTCAAGGAATCGCGAAGTGCAACACTACGGAATATTTTGTAGCCATCATTAATGTCACTCATCAGGTAGTTTAGAAAAAGCCAGTTGATGGATTTCACTGGTTTATTATTGATTATATTGTTAAATAGAGTGTGGGTATAATCAACCTGTTGTGTAGCTGAGCAGGTCCAGGGTGCTGGCAGAAAAGTTTGATCGGCAGGCCACCCCGTTTCTGTGATTACAATTTTTTTATTGCCGGTGTGTGTAGTGAGATCATCGAGATATCCTGGTGGAATATCATTGGCGTTGGTATAATTGAAAAAGGGGTAAAGCGTAATTCCGATAGCATCCATCCGGGAAGTATCCATATCAGTCAATGCATTCCAGTGTGGTGTGTTCCAACCCGTCAGGCTACCTTTGCCTGAAAGATGTTCGTAATTAAAAATAGTACCGACTTTTGTGGCAGGCGAATAATGCTTAATAGTATCATAAGCCATGTTGTAGAAACTCACGAAATGTTGATAATTTATGGAATCCATGCATAGATAGAAACTTACTTCATTTCCTATGAATACCATTGTTGGCTGATCGTTCTGTGCATGAAGCTTTAGTGCCTGAAGGAAAGAACTGCGAGTATCCGTATTTGAAAAATTATTTGGAACGTGTTGTGCAGGTGTATTAAGCCATACCAGATTGGGCCAGTGAAAAAAAGTAAATACATTTATATCTTCATATCCGAACACAGTTCCGTTTAGTGTATTCCCATATGCTGCTACGGGCACTTGTCCGATTGTGGTAGAATCCTGATACCAGAGCCCGTTCCACATAATGATGCCGCCGCAGGGCATCGCGGCAACTTCATTATAAAAGTTGATGATGTCAGGTGTAGTGTGGTGATCCGGGTACCCTTGCGGAGAAAATCCAAACCCCTGTTTCCCGGAGAAAGGGATTTGCCCTGATAGTTGAAAGCAAATTATAATTAAACAAATTGTAAGTAAATTTGATCTTAGCATGATTGAAATTTGTTTATGTGTACAATTTTTTCTGAGAAAAGATAGTCGAAAAAAAATGCAATTTCAACCCTGCTTCACGGTCACGCATTTTATTATTTATCCTTATAAACCGCATTAATTAAGAGAATGATGTAGTGATAGAGTGTTTTTAATCAGAAAATTAGTATTTAATATCCTTAATTTCGATCTTACTTCCGTTTTGTTTTTCAAAACGTATTACCTGATTTTTAACATCAAAGTAATAATTTGATTCTGCTGTGCACTGATAAACTCTTTGCAAATCCTTGCCAGTTTTGTGAGCTACCCAAAATGAATATTGCTTAGTTTCAAAATTATAGGTAATTACAAAAACTTTATCGCAAACGGCTCTTTTTGGAATATCATAATTGCCAACAATATAGTTGTCATTGTAATCATTATCATTTCCATTAAAACTAATTTTCTTTTTGAAATCGTTGTAACTCGATTCAAAATAGAACTCAATGATGCCTTCATTAAAATTTTCCGGAAACAAATTGGCCGTAGTGTTTTCACTAATATTGAAAACGGAAATATTGGTTGTTGTATAGGCAAATTCTTCTTTGTTTTTCTCATTTAAATATTTAATTTTTCCATCAATAGAAGTGAAAAAAACATTGGTGGTGTTGTCAAGGGCATGCACTCTGCAACCATGTGAATATTTACCTCCACCTCCATCAGCGACTGCTAAAGAGAAAATTAATGACAATAAAATTGTAAGTTTAGTTTTCATAGAAATTAATTTTGAAATTAAACATTAAGTGGTACTACTAAGGGTTACAGAACACGAAATAATGTGAATATGTTTATCCTTTTAAAACTACGTTTGCGTGCGAACCAATCTGTTGCTCGGCAACACATCTTAACTCCACCTAAAATCTTAGGGGGAGATGTCAGCCGGGCTGAGGGGGTTTTAGCCTGCATAACGCATGCAGTGAATATCCGACATCGGGCATCTTGCATCGGACTTCTTTCTACTTCTTCTTATAAATCTTCTTCAGAAAATTATCCAGCTGATCAGCCTGCAGGCGCTTGGCAATGATTTCTTTTTTCTCATTCAAAAGATAGAGTACCGGTGTTGAATACACATCAAACTTTTTCTTAAAGCCGCTCTGATCGTATGGGTCCCACACATTGATCCAGTCAAGGTTGTGCTTGCGGATAAAGGCTTTCCACTCTTTGAACTTTTCTTTTTCCGTATAAACAGCATACACAGTGATGTCAAATCCTTCTTTGAGAAGCTTGTGATATTCCTCAGCCAGTTTAGGGGTTTCGGTAGTGCAGTGGCCGCAATCCGGATCCCAGAAGTACAGAATAACCAGTGGTGTTTTAATTTGTTTCAGTGAAACATACTGACCGCTTGTATCCGGCAGCATTAGCTCAGCAGCAGGACGATTCAACAAAACGGGATCCATAGAGATGGCGCGGCTCATGAACTTTACAAGTTGTGCTGAGTCAACCCAAAAGGCTTGTCTTGTGGCGTAATACTTTTCTACAAGATGAACAAACACGGCATCCATACCCATGATATTCGACTTCTCGTAATTGGATGTAAGATACCAAAGCGTATATTTAAACATTTCCCGGGCACCCTTCAATCGATAGAGAACACTATCTGGAATGCCTTTGAAATATTTTGCTTTGTTGTCTTCGTACTTCTCAAATTTCTTTTCATTCGAAAAAATTATTGAATCTGCGATTCGGAATTTGGGATTAAACATATAGCTGCGTATACGAAACAGCAGGTCGTCCACATCTTTGTTCACACTATCGGGAACAGGTACAATCAGGTTTTTTACATAAAACTCAAGCTTGCGGGCATACACGGGAGTTCGCAACAAGCGACTATCATATAGTTTCATGTTATCAAAATAATGACCTTTGAAATATCGGTAAGGGAAAGTGGAATCGGGACGGCCATTGGGAAGAGTGGGCGTCTTGGGAACAACGGGGTCTGTTTGAGCACGAAACACCACCGCTAGAAACGATTCAGGATGTTTCTTGATAAATTCATCTTTGTATTCAATTACTTCTTTATCGATTGCACGAATTTTTTCTGTGTAGCGAACAGAATCTTCAGGTGTTCCTTTCTTGATCATTTTCTTCAACGAATCGACCATGAATCCGCGTTTGTAAACGAACTGCAGG
>JAZDMK010000194.1:0-5169 GCA_043800975.1 Bacteroidota bacterium
GGTGTTCGTATCTCCATGTGCCACCCGGACTATCAGAGAACCAAAGGTCATACGCCGGAGATACTTGCCAACCGCCCTCAAGATTCATTAAGAACGAAAAGTTTTTTGCATGATCATCCTGATTTCTTGCAACCACATTAAACAGCATGCGCCTGTATTGCTGTTCAAATTGCTTGTATGAAAGTTGTAGCCTTTTCATAACCCGGAACAAAGTTTCGTAATTGCTGGCTTTTTGAATCTTGTAATCAATGCCTGCTAATGCTCCGAAGGTTTGCATATGGATTTTTTCGCCCTTATCTGTGCGGTCAAATCGTTTTGTTAAAAAATGAAATCGGTCATTTTCTTCATGCAAAATACTTTCTGAGATTTCAATTCCGGCTGCTTTGGCTAATTTGTAATATGCAAATTCTATTTTACCCATCCCTTCGCCTTCACCCAGGCTTTGTTCATTGGCTCCGTCAATTTTAAGTATCCAGTATGAATAGCCTTTGGGTTGCATGATATCGCCGGGTCTTATTTCTTTAATTTTTTTATTCTTATCTCTTTGAATGGCAATCAAAGCTTTTGCCCTTGCGCCTCCAACGGATGTGCCTGTTCTCAATATTTCAGTAAGGCTGTCTTTGTCTAAATCAGAAAATACAGTTTTTTTCTTGCTCTCTAAAACGCTTTTTGCAACCAAATAGATATCGCTAATATCAATCAGGTTGTTATCATCTTCCCGGTGATTGGCGGGTATATACTCCAATGCACCCATTCCTCTTTTGCCTACATACGTAAGTCTGTCAACCGGATTGATAGCATCCAGCGACAAACCTCTTTGCTTCAACCATTCTTTCATCATCACATTACCAAAATCATCGGGCATGGAGTCAGACAATAAATAAGGCAGGTTGTGAAAATTGATGTGGTCTCTTTTTGTTTCAAAAATTCTTTCTTCTGTTGGCATTAAAATCGGAGAAGGTTCAATGACCCTGATGATATCCCTGTTATATTGAAAAACAGAATTTTTCTTAACAGAATTCCATTCGGCCGTTCCTATTAGATGACCATGCAAAAAAACTTCAACGATCATGGTTATTTTATTTTTTTAGAGGCTCGTTTTCTTTCTGATTTTAATTTTGCTTTTTCAAATTTTAATTTAAGCTCCAGATTTTCGCCTACTGTAAAAACAGATTCAAAATCTTTTATTCGGTTCAATCTCATTAAAATCCGTATCAGACTTTCAACCGTGGTTGATTTTCCTTGTTCGATCAGGCTTATTGTTGAAACACTTAATCCCACTTCTTCGCTCATTTCTTTTTGGGTGAGATTGTGCTGAAGCCTTATTTTTTTGAGCCTTTCGCCAATTTCTTTTAGTATTTCCTGCTCCGTTAAAAACAGCCAGTGATCCATTTTCTAAAAGTTTAAATCTTTATGTGAATGCAAAGATAACAAAAGTTTTTATAACTATTAAAATATTCACAGAAAAATACATAAAAGTACAATAACTATTAATATATCATTAGTTAAAAGTATTTGATGATTATGATCATATGTATGGCGGTTGTAGTATTTTTTTTCCCGACTTCACGATAACTTCCAAAACGTAAACAAAGAAATCTTTTTATCTTTGAAAAAAAGAAGCATCATGAATCTCTCAGCCTGCGGACTTGTCTGCGACGAATGTGAATTTTTTGGTAAGGAATGCAGCGGCTGTCGAGCCGTTCAGGGCGTTACCTTCTGGGCCAAAGAAATGCCGACCGGTGTTTGTCCTTTGTACGATTGTTCCGTAAACAAGCGCGGATATAAGGATTGCGGCGATTGTGCCGAGCTTCCCTGCCAGCTTTTCCGCGAAATGAAAGACCCGAATTCAACGGATGAAGAACACCAGAAAGCGCTGGTGGAAAGGGTTGGGAGGCTGAAAAGCTAAAGTTTTGAAACGGTTCGAATACGATATGCCCCATTTTGCATTTTGCAACGTACACTATAAAGCCCCGAAGGAAGCGACGAAATGTCAAGTTCAGCAGTATATGCCTTCGGGTTTATCTGAAGCAGATTTCTTCCCGTGAGGTCAAAAATCTCAGCTGATAGAATTATACTGTTTGATTCTACAGATAATTTACTGTCAGTCGGATTGGGAAATACCCTGAAAATGATATTGTCTGATAATTCGACTAACCCAGTAGGAATGCAGTTACCCGGCATATTGGCATCGAGCCACGATAAACGAAGTTTTATCCATTCCTTGAATTTCGTAATCTCTCCGTCATATGTAAGTGGCTGGGTGCCGATTTCAGGAGTTCCTACATTAATTCCGAGAATGGGCCATTTCTGATAATGCCGTGCCTGTGCGCCTTCCACCAATGTGTGGACGGAATCAATGTAATGGAAAAGATAGGTAGTGTCCAGCAAAGTGCTTCTCAATTCAAGATACCGGCATTTTAGTTCATTCGTAAATGTGGTGTCCTGAACCAGACGCTTCATCCAGCCCGGCGAGTTCACATCAGGTCCGCAGTCGTTGACGTCGTATGACCAGCCGGATCCGTCGGTTGCGGCAAATATGGAACACTCGTTTACATTTTTCCAGCCCCAGTCAAAATCCCAAACAGGTCCCGACTTCAGAAGTCCGCCATGGCTGTCTCTGTCTTTGTGAAAGAAATAACTTTTTTTAAATCCGTCATTGTTTCTGGCGAGCTCGTTAATAATAAGATAGTCGATGAAGCTCGGAACATCAAGATACGCTCGGTATCCCGTTGTAGGATTAGTAAAAGAAGAACTGTAAAGTGCATTCTCCAGCGAGTAAAAGAAACTCTGAATGTAAGCTTTCTGCTGCGTTGTGACGGTGACTTCATCAGGCTCTTCATACACATAATAGACATCCAGAGTCGGGTGGTTGATCGGAGAAAACGAAGACAGCCAGCTGTTGGAAGCATCATGATAATCAACCTTAATGATGTAACCGCCCGTCACGCTGTCTCCGGTGTTATCATAGGTGTTCAGTTTGGTAATATCTACGCGGTTATCATCGCGTTTTATTTTTTCCATCAGCAGATATAAGCCCCGATAATTATTGTTGATCAACAACTCGCAGAAATGACTCCGCGGTGCGTAACGCCCCATCCCACGCGACAGCATAAAAGCAAGGCTGTTACGCATAAAGGTTTTGTCATTGTAGGTAGCCTGAAGAATCCAGTCGTTCTCTGAAGGCATAGTCAGCAATGGCACATTGAGGTTGTTTCCGCCCGAGGTTCTCGTTTCAAATCCGTAGGGCTTTTGAGGGAGAGATGCTGAATAGGAACCCCTTATTTCTATTCCAATATATCCGTTGTAAATATTCGGAACATCCGTCGGATGATTCATCTGCCCGGAAGGACTGTGAATAATTTTCAGGTTAGCCGTAATTTTGGGTTCATTCACAATAACCTGGCCGCTGGTATTTACTATGACAATGGGTAAATTTGTTGAATCGATGGTAAGGGGCGCTGTAGCGTGGGCGCCGAATTCGATCGACCAGTTGGAAAGCACACCTGCATCAGCAAAAGGATAAGTATCCAAAATGCGAAGGGTCCAGATACCATTTCCGTTTTGCCCGTCATTTACATTTCCGATAACATCCATAGGCGAATAACTCCCGGTGAAAGGAGCGCTGCCGTTGATAATACTAATTCCGGCACCGTCGTTCAGACAAGTATTTATGAAATCATCATCACCCCCGCCGATACCGCTGAAAAGTGTAATACTCGTCCCGTCTGGAGAAATTAATTGTACATCCAGATCACTATCCCAGGTATGTGTGATATTAACACAAACGGTTAACAAACCATGAGTTGTGTCCAGAGTAGTAGGAGTGAGGCCCGTGACATTTAAAGTGAAAAGATTTTCAATACCGTCATCGCTTATTGCCCCTCCGGTTCCGTTAAACACCTGCGCATAGGAACTCAGAGACAGGAAAAGGCATATACAAATTGCAAGGAATCTAGTCATGAACTTTTTTGTATACAAACATAATCATTTAATTATTTCAATCTGTGTAATCTTATTTTGAAATAATGAACTCGTTTTTGGATGTCCTGTTGAAGAAGCCCTTTTAACAATAAGTTATAAAACATATAAGTTTCCGAAAAGAAGAAAAATTAAAGCTTCCTATACTTCCCGTTTTCAAATTTCACTTTCCATTCGTTGTCAATGCCATAATTATAATTGGCGGATGCTTTGAGCGAAAGGAGCAGTGTTCCGCTTTCATTTTTAAGCGTGTCCAGGTGCAGATATCCGTAGATACCTTTTTCAAATCCTGCTTTCTCGCCCACAAAGGGGTATTCGGTTGTCAGTTTGTTTTTATCGGTGATACCGCAGGCAATCAGCAGATCGAGCGGAAAATAGTTAACGGAAAGAATTTTTGACTGTATGTATTTTTTCCCGTTCCATGTAAAAAGAATGTTGACCATACCCCGGTCGTAATCACGGAAAGCGAGGTTGATATCATAATAATTCATTGTAGTGGTTCCGGGAATTTTTTCAAAAAAGGCAAAGAAATCATTTATCTTTTGATATTTCCCTGCGATCTTTTTGTACACATGAACGGTTTGTCCGCCGCTGCCACCGTCGGTTACAAACAGGAAGCACTGATACGATGAATCAGTAGTCAACCGGATGAATTTTGAAAATTCTTTTTTGTAACAGAAATCCTGCGAAATAAAATATTCGCAAAGTCCGATTTCGTTAATCAGTTTTTTGACGGAATCACAAACGAGTTTTTCAGTTTCTGATTTGGCAATTTGTATCGGGTTTATAATTCCTGCAGGCCTTAAAGGACTAGTGCTTTGCATTGATTTGTTTTTGCATGAAAAAGGCAAAATAAATAATACAAGCAGTAAAAATCTCATCGTTTTTTTATTCAAACTAATGCAGATTTGAGGCTAAGTCTATTTTATCGTCAGCGTAAACGACTTCACATACACATAAATTCCAGTCTTGGTCAAAGAATAAATTTTTGTGAAAGTAATTTTGGAGCCCGGAGCCGCCTTGTTAATCTTGGCTTTCAGATCATCATTAAATTTGTTGGGCGTGATATAAGTGCTGGAAGTTCCCTTGGCTCCTTTGATAACAACCGTATAGGAAATTGCGCCAGCCCCTTCAGTCTGAGTAAGTTTTCCGGCAGTTAACAACTCGCTTTTTGTAATGGTCCCTGTT
>JAZDMK010000233.1:0-21796 GCA_043800975.1 Bacteroidota bacterium
ATACAATCAAAATTTATGGATAGGATAATAAATAATATCAAATACTTTAGAAAATTAAAAGATTTGTCTCAGAGTAACCTTGCTGAATTACTTAAGATCGAAAGGTCTTCATACTCAAAAATTGAAAGCGGTACAACGGAAATTACTATGAAAAGATTCCTTGAAATCGCTAAAATACTAGAAAGAAAACCCGAAGATTTTTTTTGTCAGGATCCTTCGATGGTTCCTGCTGAGAAGTTTGCATCTGAAGGGATTAAAGTGCAGATTCAAACTCTGAAGAGCATGTGTGATAAAAATGAAATATTGATTCAAACACTTCAGGAGAATATCGCTTTTCTTAAAGAACGGATAGATGGGCAAAAAAATAATACCGTTTATCAAAAATCTTCAACCTTTAAAAAGAAAAAATAAAAAACCCAAAAAAAAGGCTGCCTTATGGCAGCCTTTTTTATTAGCCAAAATTTATTTTTGAACCACAATTTTTTGTTCATACATCTTGCCATCGGCAATTACGTGTACTATATACAGACCATTGGGAAGGTCTTTCACGTCTATTGTGCTGAGCACATAATCCGTAATAGATTCTTCTTTGCTGAAAACAATTCTGCCAGTCATATCCCTGATTTCAATTACAGGTTTGCATTCACTGTTCAGTTCAAGTTCGATTGCGATCTTGTCCTGCGCAGGATTGGGGTATGCAAATACTCCCGGTTGGAGATCAATATTTTCTGTTTTTAAATCACCTTTTGAACAAAGCGCACAGCTTCCAGTGGCAGTGGCTGTACAACCAGCATGGTCAGTTACTGTAACAGTATATGAGCCGTTTACAATGGCTATTGTTTGAGTTGTGGCTGCATTTGACCAAAGGAAGGTGTAAGGTGCAATACCACCACTTGGATTAGCTGTAAGGTAACATCCCACTTTTTTTCTTACACAGCTGATTGAAACAACAGGATGTGACACCGTAATATGAATTGTCGCAGTAGTGTAATCATCGCAATCTGAATAAATGTAACAGGAATATGTTCCGGGTTGTGTTGCACAATAAGTGGAATTTGTTGCATTGTTAAGTTCACCTTCACCCAACATCCACTGATAATGCCAGCATGGGCTCGTTTGACTTAGGTGCAGGCAAATCGTATCACCAAAGCAAATCGTATCGCTGCCCGGAAGAACCGTCACATTTGGGATAATGTTGTAAAAATTAATTGATACTGTATCCGAAGTAACGGTATCGCAGGTGTTGTGTACCACAACAGAATAGTTACCTGATTGTGTAGCCCACCAGCAAGGCGAGTTGGAATTGGAGATTGGGTTGCCGTTTAAATACCACTGGTAATCCAAACACACTGTGTCGAAAACACACAGTAATAGCGAATCATTGCAACATACATTCGAATCTCCCGGACTAATGATTATCGGGGGAATCTGGAAGCAGCAAGAGTCCGTTTTACTGATTTCCTTTGCTGAGATGCTTAACGGGAGCATCATCAGAAGCAGGATTATTAATCTGCTCAACTTTTTTGATTTTTTCATGGTTTTTTGTTTAAGTTAATAATAAATATTCTTTGGTTTATGATTCAGAAAAGACTGGTTTTATTCACTTGAACATTCATTTATTTGTTTCAAAGGCATATTTAGAGAATTGTTTTTTAAACGTTCACACGTTGTACAATGCTCGAGTACAGTAAGGGTAATCATTTCCCCTCTTTTCTTTTTCCTCACTTCTTTTTCACTATTGTTGTTGTCAGTTTTATTCTTTATTTCCTTAATATCAACGAACATTTTATCAATCGAAGAAAAGTGTTTGCACAGGGTGCTGTTGATTTCTTTGAGATAAACAACATGATATTCTTCTTCATTATTTTTCATGGATGACAGATTTAAATGGGTGATTACTGACTTTATCCGGTAACTCATAAATTTGTTAGGTGTTTTTCATACTTTTTTTGAAATTATTTTGTATTCTTCTTATTTTCAGGCTTTTTATTTTCAACTTTTTCTTTCTTTTTTGGCTCTTTCTTCTCAGTGGTTTTCTCCTTGACCGCCTTTTTAGGCTTCGAATTTGCTTTCTTCTTCTTCACTTTTTCCTTAACTACAGGATGCATATAATCTGTTGAATCTTTTATGACACCCTGCTTATAAACAATCGTCAGTAAAGGCTTCCCTTCCTCCGAATACTTTGTTTTCTTTCCATGCAACAAACCTTTCTGATAAGATGAAACGGAAATAAGCCTGCCTTCAGCATTGTATTCCCGGCATGTTCCATGACGCAAACCGTTCTTATAACAGCCCGTCATTGCCAGCTTTCCTCCGGCATACCAATACATCCATTTTCCTTTTTTAATCCCTCTGGAATAAAACCCTTTCACTTTTAAATTTCCATCCGAATAGTATTCGGTGTATTCTCCATGTAGTAACTTCCCGCTGAACCCTCCACATGTTACACTGATCTTGTTATTGCTGTACCAGTAATAGAGTGCTCTGTCATCCGTATGTATTTTCTTTTTATTGTTGTCTATCACATTTGCCTTGGCATAAGTATTCTCATTATTAACAACAACGGGATGCATTTTTAGTTTGTGATCCTGCGCAAAACTGCATTGGATCAGGCTGTGCAGCAATACAATTATAAATGTGATAATGATTCCTTTCATTTGACAATGATTTTTTTCTGGTTATTGAAAGATACATGCACCGAATCGCGCGAAATCCTGAGTAGTGAAACTCCGTCGTAATTGTCCCCTTTGCTCATCAATCGCTCCTTCCCGTTTATGCGGAGTATCACAACGGCTTTTTTATAATTCTTATTTTCGATCATTCCGCCATACACCACTTCGGGCCATTTAGCAGTTGTCACAGGCTCTGTCTTTGTAACGGGCGCTTTATTTCCTTTTTTCAAAGAAGTATTCGTGTTCTGATTATCATTGCGAACGGGAACATACGTGCCGCCCAGAAAGGGATCACGATAATTACCCAGCAATTTGAATGTATCTTTCAGGTTACTTTTATTTCGGGGAGCATTGTTTTCAGCAATGGGTTCAGGGCTGTCGCCGGGATCATTCAGATACAGGATCACTTTGTAAATGATCAGACCCCACAAGATCAAAGCCAGCGGCAAAAGAATGTATTGCGATTTCTTTCCCTTCATTTCTAATAAACCGTTAATTTTCGGAGCACACTGTATGCGCTTTTATTTCCTGCTTTATCAATCGATCGCACATGCCAGAAGTATGTGCCTGCATTCAGCGTATCACCGTAAGTTGTATTACTACAGTATGCCTGAAGTACCGGAAGTGTCATCGTCGAATCGCTGCATACAACGATGCTGTCTCTTACCGATGAACCACTGTGTGTTCCTCTCGTCCATTGAAAGCCGATATATCCTTCCGCTAGGGATGCATAATTTAAAGGAGACACAAGCGTGGGTGTCCCGGGAGCAGTAAGATCGACAACCAGAATTCTTTTAGAGTAAGGAGAGCTGGAAGTGCTGTTTTGCGCTCGTACTCCCCATTCATATTTCCCTTCCGGTAAAGTGTAAGCGATGCTTGTATTGCTTATTTCACTGGAATATACATTGGTACTTCCGAATGCAGGGCTCCATATTTCAAAACGATACGTATCGGCTGCATACAATCCGTTCCAGCTAAAAGTAAAGCTGGTTTGATTCGTAGTGTCATTAGCTGCCGGACTGACAAGTAAAAGAGTTTGCGTATTTAAATCTTCCGTCGAATCAATCACAAGTGTATAGGTTTGATAATTCGAATTCCCGCCGCTGTTGCACGCTCTGATTCTCCATTGATAACTTCCCGGTGAAAGTGAAAAATAAAATTTGTCACCCTCTACATTCGTATCAGCAAGTATTTGCTGCGTTTGCATAAAGCCCGGCGAAACGATTTGAATGTTGTAATAATCCGCACCCTTCACCTCATTCCACCAAAACGTAATCGTCGATTGCGAGGTTGTCATTCCGTCATAGGGAGTGTTAATCGTAACCGTTTTATCACTCAGATCAGGCTCGAAAATATCATCACAGCCATAGATCAGACTGATCGAAACTAAAATCAGAAGGCTAATTATTTTTTTCATCTTTTCGAAGATTTTGTACATAAATACGCGCGAATAATTTTTCTTTTTTTGTCATGGGTTCAACTTTACGCTGAAAGTCAACCGATACTACTTTCCCAATTCTGTTGCCTGTTTCAAGCAAATAAACAAAGTTGAGCAACGTTGAAAAAGGACCTTCCAGTGTAACGATATTTGTTTCTACCAGATAATCCTGCTTCTTGATAAAAACCGAATGCGGATACTCCTGCAACACGATGCGCTGCTGGTTGCAATAGTCACCGGCATCTTCCATCAGCTTTTGCCTGACATCTTTTTCACTGGTGTCTTTATTGCTGATAAGCTGTTCAATCTGTCGCAGCTCGGCAGTCATCGAATCGATCTGGCGGGGTGCGCCGGCAACACTTTCCAGTTTGTTTTTTTGTGAATTATAATCACTGTACATGCTTGCCGTTTTTCTTATCGGAATAAGAATCGCGATAAACAATGTGATGGCCGATCCCCACAACAGCATCTTTACTTTTCTTTTATTGCTGTATTTCTTACTCACTTCAATATTATTTCAAGGTTAAACACAGCAGGGTTCGGAAGGCTTTCCTGCATATAGCTTTGCAGCAATACCTGTCCGGCCCATTCATAACTTTTAATAATGCGTATCCAGTTGTTCAAAGCAACACTGCTTCCGGTAGTGCCTGTGATAACAATACATCCGGTTTTCAGCTTCATGGCATCATCCTTATTATCTTCGTTCAGCTCAACCGGCTGAAGGTTCATTCTCGTTAGTTTAATCTCAGCAGGAAGACTTGCAGCCAGTCGGTCTGCATAAAATGATATTCGCGAAGGACTCAGCAAACCGCTCTTTTCTAAAAACTGTTTTTTCTCCTGCAAATTATTCGTGAGCGTATCCAGCTTACCGAATAATTCATCATACTGCGTTACTTCACCGGATATCGAATCCAGTTTCTTCTTGTAACTTTCAAATAAAAAATAATTCCCGAGCAGTATCGCAAAAATCAATACCAGACATGCAGCTCCAAACGACTTGATAAACCTGCCGTGTAAGTATTCTTCATGAATGGGCTTCAGAAATGGATCATGCATTTGTTTGAAAAGCTCATTGCCGAAATACTGCTGCCCGCATCCCAATGCGATAAGCCTGCTGTAAGGAATTTTCTCTCCCTCAATTTTTATGTCTCCGCTCTCGGGCTTTTCAGATACTGAACATTCCGTCATTTCTGAATTTGAAAACGAACAACTGTAATATCCTATGCTGATATTTTTCTCATCATGAAAATAATTCATCAAAGGATTGATCGGCGAGGGGCCAAGAAAAATATGCGCTAGCGAAGCTTTTAGCGGTTTAATAATTTCGTTCGCTTTATCAATAATTGTCTTTCGTGTAACACAAATCATCGAATCCGCTTTTCTCGAAGAAACAATCTGAAAGATCAATTCATCTGCGGCTGCATTCGGAAGAATTCTTTGAAGAATCGATTCGCGTGTTTCTCCTTCTTCTGTCTTTTCTTTTTTAATCAATATTCCTTTTCCGCTTAAAGCAAGGAACAGGGGTGCGCCCGAGGGAATGATACTTTTAAAGGATGCTACTGCATTATCCGATTCTTTTTCTGCTAAAATCTTTAGCTCCCCTTTCGCTTTTTCAATAATGGTAAGTCTCGATTCATAGGTCTCTTCACCTGTGAAATGCAGCTCCACGCAAGCGATTCGCTTACTTCTGATCATTGCCGATTCCTGCCAGCGAAAGCGCATTAGTAGATAATTGTAGGTTTAATAAAAATGCTGAGACGTGAATTGCTTTTCTCTTTAGTAATGTTGGAGAAAAACCATTTGATTACGGGAATTCTTGCCAGCAAAGGTAATCCGCTTACTGTGGTAGAATTCGATTTCTTTTCCAAACCACCCAACAGAACCATCTCTTCGTTTTTTACCCGGATGAGAGAACTGAAGTTTCTTGATACCGAACCGGGGGGAGCATATTGTGAAATGCGGCCGGTAAAGTCCGATTGCTGCACATCAATTTCCAAAGTGATCTGATCATCTCCCGATACAACAGGCTTCACGGTAAGCTGGAAAGCTGCATTAATAGGACGGTATTGCCGTGTTGTAATATTCTGAGGATTTTGTGAACCGACAACCGTATTTTGTTCTTCCAGATAATACTCGGTATTGCCAATACTCAGTTTGGCTTCATGTCCGTTTAGCGTAGCTAATTTGGGTGTGGAATTAACTTTGATAATCCCATCATCTTCCAGCGCTTTAATAGAAAGATAAAAGTTAGGTGTCACCTTGCCCAGCTTCACCCAGCCAAAGCCGTTAAAACTATTGATCAGGCTGTTTATTGAACCAGCTCCCAGTTCCATATTTACGCCGGGATACACACTTCCGCTGGTTGTTGTTGGTTGCGTTCCTAACCCTGCTTTTATTCCGGTTGATACGGTATGACCGGTTTTATAATCAATAATAATCACTTCAATTTGTATCACAGGAATTACTTTGTCGATTTCCCTGACGAAATTTTCTATCGTGACAATGGCTGGTGCTGACCCGCAAAGAATAAGGCTGTTCAGCTCTATTGACTCTTTGATTTCAACATTCTTTTTTATATCCGCAGGTATTAATTCAGAAATCTTTTCAACTGATCTGTAATGAAGTTGTATTGTTTTCAGATTACGAAGACCTTCGTTTTGCCTTTCTCCTATATAGTAAACCAGACTGTCGTGATGAAATGTATATGTAGTATTGATGAATAGATTTTTCAGAAAATCATCATAGGTTGCATTCATTAATTTCAAAGTGGTATTTCCCTTCAAGTCGGAATACAAAAAATAATTCACACCCAGTTTTGAGGATATTGTGGTGACAACATCCCGGATAGGCACATCATTCGCAACAACAGATACAATTTTGTTTAAGCTGTCAACTCCCCACTGCCACGAATCATCGGCTTTTTTACCATCCGTCTTTTTGTCATTCGTGTTTTTGTTGTCGTTTGCAGTTACATTCTTGGGTTCTTTTTTATCCATCACATAACATTGATCATCGGTTTTGATCACTTTCAGATCATTGGCTAGTGCCAGCTTTTCCATAGCATTCGCAAAGGGCATCGATTGAATATACCCGCTCAGCAATTTGCTTTCAAGTCCCGGAGAAATGATAATGTTTTTGCCGGATAATTTTGTGAGTTCTTTCGCAACGTTGTATAATGAATCATTTTTCAAATCGTATGAAAGCTTATCTGTAGATCCGTCATAGTAAAGATTAATCTTTCGGGCTAATGGTTTAACAATGTTTTCCGGCGGTGCGTTATATTTTATGATGCTGATGATATTGCCGATCATAGTAATATCTAACTCGTATCTCTTGCATAAAAAAAGCAATACATTTTTCACACTGATATCCGTAAAGTTATTGACGATACTGATATTCAAATTGGGATCAATCGTAATATTTAATCCATTCGATAACGCAATCCCGCGAATGAATTCCTGTATGGAAACACCGTTCACAGATATCTCAATGTTCTGTTCAAGCCCGGGTGAAGTTTTTGCCAGCTCATTCAGCATATTCTCCATTCCTTTCATCCTGTCGGGTTGTTGCCCGAATGCAGAGAACTGAAAGCTCAGCGTTAGTAATATTATCGTAATGAAACGTATGATACTATGCATTGCTAAATATTTTTATGAGTTGAGTAAAATAGGATAGACTTCATCGATGGTTGTTTTCCCTTCTCTGACAAGCGTGAAAGCATTATCAGGAAGGTTGACAACACCATGTTGTTTGAGAATTTCTTCCACTTGAAATGATTCGTTTTTAATATGCGTAGCCAATTCCTGATTAATAGTGATTACTTCATAAACCGCCTTACGTCCTTTGTAGCCGGTATAAAAGCAATCTTCACAACCTTGTGCAATAAAATGTGTCTCAGGAACTGTAGGTGGTGTGTAATTTCTGGGAAGTTGATTAATCGAAAATGGAACTTCCTTTTTACAATTCGGGCAAAGTAATCTGACCAACCTTTGTGCAAGTGACATGTTCAGTGTATTTGCAAGAAGATACGCTGGAACGCCCATATCCACAAGCCTTGATATTGTACCCCATGCAGAATTTGTATGAATGGTTGAAAGAACAAGATGGCCGGTAAGAGCTGCACGTATGGCCATCTGCGCAGTTTCCCCGTCACGGATTTCTCCGAGCATGATAATGTCAGGATCTTGCCGGAGGAAAGTTCTTAAAGCGCTGGCAAAAGTTAATCCGATACTTTCTTTCAATTGTACCTGATTTACTCCTTCCAGTGTGTATTCAATAGGATCTTCAATCGTAAGAACATTGGATTCCTCTTTATTCAGAATTTTCAATGTTGCATATAACGTTGTTGTTTTCCCGGATCCTGTAGGGCCACTGATTAAGATAATCCCGCTGGTTCTTTTTATTCCTTCCAGATAATCATCTAACTGTTGTTGTTCGAAACCTAATTCATCGATCTGAACATTTGTGTTGTCCTTACTTAGAAGACGCAAAACTACTTTCTCGCCGTGAAGTGTAGGCAGCACCGAAACACGGATGTCAAAGTCTCCGTGATCGGATCTGAAAATTATTCTTCCATCCTGTGGTAAACGTTTTTCTGCAATATCAAGATTCGATTTAATTTTAATCTTATTGATAAGTGCTGGATACTCCATCTTGCCAATAACGTAGCGTTCTATCAGCTTTCCATCAATTCGCAATCTTACCCGGCAACGATCTTCAAATGTTTCAATATGAATATCACTGGATCGTAATTCTTTGGCTTCACGGATCAGACGATTCAGAAAATCTTCTGCTTCATAATTGGTAAGCGTTACAGATGATGATTTGGATGTGCGTTTTTCTGTTGATGTCTTCCTGTAATAGATACCCAGCGTCTTTCGCAACTTATCGCCTGAACAATTTTCTAGTTTTACTTTTTTTCCGAAAAGAACTTCCAGTTCATCACCAATACCTGCATTATTATTTTCTGATTCAATAAAGAAAGTTATTTCATCATCCGAACTGCTCTTTGGAACAATACAATAATGCCAGGCCTGCTCTGATACGATCAGTTGTTGCAACTCTGCACTCAGGGCAATATGATCCTCATCCGAATGTTGCAAATAATAGGTCTCCTGTTATTGAATCGTCGTATGAATTAATTCCATTAATTTCTGAAAGAATAATAAAAGCAATAGTGATAATGGCAAGCTGCCCTAGAAGAGGGATTCGCTTGTTGAGATTCTTTTTTATAAGTCCCAAAATGCAGTTGAACAATAGAAGCATGACAAGACTGCCTGTAATGAAAATGCAGAAGTTTACAGTTGAAAAGAGAAAGGAAATGCCTGCAAGAAAAATCACATCACCCAATCCCAGATAATCACGAAACAACCGCACTGCCCTTTTTTCTTTGAGTGACAGGAATAGAAAAAGGATTGCAAACTGAATGGTTAGAATAGCAAGGTTGAAAAGCGAAGCAGTAATCAATTCTTTCAATTCAATTTTGTTTAATCCAAATAAGAATGTAATCAGAATGAAAATTGGGAAGAAAATGATTTGAACAGACCGAAAACGAAAGTCTTCGATAGCCAACCCAATCAGGATTAATACAAGCAGAATAATCAGTATGGGTGTCATTAATCTTTTGTTACTTCTTTCAGTTTTTTATCCTGATCTATTTCCCAGATATTAAAAGTGCCGTCACCGTCAAAATCAACGATTGCTGAAGCTCTTGCTCTGAAGTTCTTATCTCCCGACTCAGTGATTTCAATCTTATAGTTGGCATTACCACCTTCTTTGCTTGACTTGGAAGCTTCAAAACCAATTTCATCAAGACTTGAAGAATACTTCGAATACATGTAGAAGTAGTTTTTCTCTAATGTGTAAACATGCTCCAGTTGAAGCTGTGCCTCAGTTCCCTTTGCATTTGAAATCAATGGCATCAGGCTGGGCAGAGCCAGCAACACAAGAATTCCTACGATAATCATGGCAATTAACACTTCAGTCAGTGTAAAAGCTTTAAGTCTCTTTGAAGTAAGATTACGCATAAAGTGAGTAATGGGGTTATTAAAGTGTGTAAAAGTAAATATTATATCTATAAAAGCAACATAGTGTCATTAAATGTACTATTATTTAAAAATATTTTAATTCTCATAATTGCAATGAATGTTAATGATTAGCTCATATCAGGCTGATACTGAGAAGCATTTCACTTTTTCTATTATTGATGAATTTAAATTCTGTACACTTTCCCATTGATTCTGTACATTTTTTTGTACACTTTTCTTCAAATGATTTAATTACCAAAGAATGGTGCTGTATTATGCAGATTCACGGCCTTCTTGGGAATATTGTATTGTTCATTTTTTATAAAATTGGTAAGTTTTTTCTCAATACAGTATTTCAACGCGCATTCTGCAAACGAAACAGAGCAACATAAAAAGCTACTTAATACAAAATACTCCTTTCAGATGTCTGTACTCTGCTTTTAATACTCCTCCAAGTTTCCCAGAAGTGCATTATTTTGAAATACGGATCAAGTTGGGATCAAAAACGGATCAGAACTGATTCAAAACTGGCCAAAAACGGATCAATTTTGGATTTTTTTTAATCAAACCGGTTCAAAATCGATACATTTTTAGCCAAGATCGGATCAAATTCAAAAAAGATCAATTTTTCATGGTAGAATTCTGGTCTTTTCTGGCTTTTTTATTAAAATGATGCTGGATTTTTGATTAACTAAGCTTTGTATTTCTCAAAAAGCTTCTCCATGTCCTGACCAATCTTTTTGTCCAACAAACGGGCATAGATTTTTGTCATGTTAATTGAACTATGTCCAAGCATTTTTGAAACGCTTTCAATCGGAATGTCATTGTTAAGAGTAACGGTTGTGGCAAAAGTATGGCGGGCTAAGTGAGTTGTGATTCTTTTTTTAATATACGTTTTCTCCGTAACTTCTTTTAAATAAAAATTCAACTTCTGATTGCAGGGGACGGGTAATAACCTGTTCTTTTTAATACAAATCGGGTGGTTTTCATATTTGTCCAAAATTTTCTGTGCCATTGGAAGCACTGGAATGTGGCAGGAACTGTCTGTTTTCTTTCGTTTTGTTTGTATCCATAGTTTCCCGTCTTCGGAATGAAACAGGTTGTCGAATGAAAGAGATTTAAGGTCTGAATAAGCAAGTCCTGTAAAACAACCAAAGACGAAACAATCCCTTGCGTATTGATGATATTCATCTGTAAGTTCAAGATTAATTAATATGTCTAGTTCGCTTTCTGTCAAAAAACCTCTGTCTACCTTTCTATATGAAATCTTATACCCGGCAAACGGGTCTTTTCTGATCCAGCCGTTAGCAATGTTTATTCTTATAATCTTCTTCAACATTTTTATCAGTTTCATACAGGTATTATGTTCGCAGTTTCTGACACTTTTTAGGAACATTTCAAAGCCACAGATGAAGTCATAATCTATCTTCTCGACAGGAATGTCTTCACGGTCAAAGCGGCTTTTCAGATACTGTTTTACAGTTCTTAAACAACCCTCAAATTCTTGGACGGTGCTTTGTGAAAGGTCTATTCCGATCAATAGCCTTGCATTTTGATTATGTTCTTCGAATGATTTAATAAGAGTAACGTTATCGAAGCTTTTCCCCAAATAAGCATTGATAACCGACTTTGCTGAAATCTCACGGTGATCTGATTTCATTTCAG
Organism: Bacteroidota bacterium; assembly: GCA_043800975.1. Classification (GTDB taxonomy): domain Bacteria; phylum Bacteroidota; class Bacteroidia; order Bacteroidales; family JAHJDW01; genus JAZDMK01. The sequence goes on from JAZDMK010000233.1 coordinate 11,802, forward strand.
AAATTATTTGATTGATCTGAAAGGAAGTTCTTTCAAGATAAATATTAACTTTTTTTGCTTCATTTGTTGCTCCTTTTGCCCCACCTCTTTCTGCACTCCACAATTCCGGTGGTATTGTTTCTCCTATAGCTACTTCAACACTTTGAGAATTCACTGTCAATTTAAGGTAGACAGGAGCTTCACCGTTTTTTCTTAACTTTGTTCTTTTAATGTAAAAAAGCTGTCGAACGCTGGTTCTTGTTTCCATAATTTTTCTTTCTTTAAGTTAATAATAAAAATACATTATCAAACTCAAAGAAGAAAGTGCAAAGCGTGTTATACCAAGGCAAAGGAGCATCTACAAATAATGCAACCCTTATAAAACACCTGCCAATGGTTATGCCAACAAACTATTGCTTTTCTTTGCTTTAGTCTATTTAGCCCAAAAGACTTAAACCCTTGCTAATACTGGGCTTTCTCTTGTGTGCTTTCCTTTGCAAAACGCAGAGCCAGTTCCGCTGGGACTGTACCTTGGATGAATATTTTTAACAAAATGATTTTACAAATGTAGATCAGCGCACCGCATTCTATTTGCGGTTTGTTTTTGATGCTGAAAAAAATATGCCGTCCCTATGGGACTCGCAAATTTCGTTGTTGTTTTTTCTACAAACATTCCGTCCCTAACGGGACTGCATAGGTGACCGATTTCAAATGGGGGGTATCCAATTATAGCAAAAGACAGTGCCGGAGGCACGGAATGTTTGTAACACCGAAAACCTAGAAGAATGCAGTGCCAGAGGCACGGAATGTTTGTAACACAGCAATATCTTTAATCAAATGAGTTCCGTAGGGACGGCATGTTCTTCCCACATCACCTTCACAGTAGTTTTAGAATTATTTATTACTTTTGTTTAAATAAGTACATTTGAATAAATTCATACAATGAAGAAAAGAAAAATGATAAAATTTTCAATGCTTCTTTTAATTTCACTTTTCACTTCATCAATCACATTTTGTCAAACAGGAATCTCAACTAGAAAATACAAAACAACCTACACTCTAATATTAATTAAAGCAGCAAAAGAAATTCTTTCAGAATCCGAGAAATTTTCTAACAGACATCCAGATATTAAAACTACGATTCAGTTTAAACAGCCCTATTTTGTATTATCTATTAGTGATTGTACAAGTAAAAGAAAAATCAAAAAATTAAAAAAGTCACTAAAATCAGATTACCCAGATGCAGTAATTGAAAAATGTCATGAAGAAAAGAATACAAAATGAATGCAATTGAAATTGTTTTAGCAATATTAATCATTGTTCCATCATTTTTCCTAACCCTATTTCTCTGGGCAAATGTTATGCGCTTACTTAAGAAGAAATCTCATCATCATATTATCCACCCAGCTCCGGAAAAGGACAAGAATTGGTATCCGATAGATTTCATAAAATATGATTGTTTTCTTTTTGTCAGAGGAACTAATGGTGAGATTTTAAACCAATGGATAAATTCCATACTAATTTCTGAAAATGAATTATTCAATAACCAGAATGAGAATATCTATTTCAGAGTATCCAGCGATGTAATCATACTAAAAATTGCAAATTGCTCATACCAGTACTTTACTATGCTAGCATGGCTACTCAACACATCTTTGGATAAGGTACAATTAACAGGCTATTGCAAACATAAAAGATTATCATCTGAGGATTATATTTTTAATGCTGATCCAAGTGCTGAAGTTGAATATTTTATTGGGTCCTTTAGAAATGGCAGAAACTTTGGAATCTCTGTTTCTACTATTGGAAACAATGAATCAGGGAATATTTCACTTTCCGCAAATCAAGAAGTTAACTTTTACTCCGAGCTAGAAAAGCTCCCAATTAATGACTTGGATAATAAAGATGTTGTTTATAAAGAAATTCTGCTTGAAGTTTAGATGATAATTATATTAGTTTCTCAAAACTGTATCCTGTAACTCACATTCGGCACAAACAACAGATCCGTTTTTCTTGTTATCGTTTGATCGTTTGAATTAAAAACAAATTCCTGAAAATCGCGATACATCAATGCATTCACAATACTCAGCGCCCATGTGCCGGTGTATTTCGGCTTGTTCACATCATACTTCAGCGTCATACACAACAAATGAAGAATGGGTTTGCTCTGCTCAAACGCATGGTTGTAATCAAGCACCAGCTGCTGTGCAGCATAGGTTGCTGTTGCATCATATGGAATGAAACGATCACCGCCGGATAAAGTGTATCGAAGATTAAGCCCGAAAACATTTTTCTCTTTCACCTTCCATTCCCTGCCTCCCAAAAGATTCACAACAAAATTTTTATTGTAACGGGTGTCGCGTTCAATGCCATCACCGCCTGTATACTTTGATTCAAAAACCGATGCAGTGATCATATAATAATAGCTTTTATTCAGAAAACGTTCGAGTGTAAAATCAACACCATAGTTTTTTCCGGTTCCTTTGTTCACAAGTGAATCGCTGAAGTACCAGGCTATATCTAAATTCTGAAGCGAATAATAACTCCCCGGAACCACAGGCACATCATACAATTGCTGACAGTAAGGTTCCACACGCAGGAATAGGTATTCACTGAAACGATGTGAATAGCCCAATACATAATGATCGGCTTTCGACAACTCCAGTTTTTTATTGGGCTGAATTATTCCATCGGCAGTGGATTGCTTCAGCAGGTAAAAATTCAGCGGCTCCATACGGCTGTGTTTACCGTAGGCAAAGCTGAAAGTATTGAGAGAGTTGACATCCCAGCTGAGTCCGGCACGCGGTTCTATCGTCACCTCATTATTCAGCGAAAACTGCTGTGAATGAACACCCGCATTTAACGTTAAACTGCGCGTCAGCTCAAGCCGGAATTGCGTGTAAAACTGCGTTAGCCTGGCAGAACCTTTTTCGTTTACCATTTCCTGCATTGTTTCAAAATAATCAGAGGCACGACGAATCCGTATATCGTATTCCATGCGGTTTACAACAACTCCCGTTCGGTTCACTAAAGATGCATTGAATTTATGATTCATAAAAAAAGAGGCCGTGTATTTCCATGCATTGTTTTTCAAATCCTGATCCTGATGATTTACAAGAAGCGTATCAAGAATGTTCTGCGTCCAGCCAAGGCCATTGCCGGAAGCAGCCAGTGTGGTGTTGATGTATGTTTTTTTACCAAGCAGCAATCGGTGCGTAATTCCCGTTGCACCAAAATAAATTTTCGCTTCATATTCCTTACTGTCTGCATCGGTTTTCCATTCCGATGTATCATCTTTTGCATCGTGTCGCTGAACATCATACGCACCAATGCCCCAAAGGCTCAGCGTTCCCGCCTTCTTTGAAGGAAGATTAATTTTAAAAGCAAGGTCCTGGTATTTTAAGATTCCCATTTCCTTGGGTAAAAAAGGTGTGAGCAAAGCTAAGGTAGCATAGCGGTAATTAAATAAATAAGTCGCTTGTTTTCCTTTCACAAAAGGTCCTTCAGAAGAGATATCAATACCAATTCCTCCGGCCTGAAAGGTATGCTCCCGTTTTTCAGAATTACCAGTACGCATTTTTAAATCGAATACACCGGAAAGTGCATTACCATATTCTGCAGGAAAAGCGCCCGTAAAAAAATCGGAATTGGATAGCATATTGCTGCTGAGTGCCGTCAATGCGCCGCCACCAAAGCCCACAAGATTTGCGAAGTGATTGGGATTCGTGATTTCAATTCCTTCCATTCGCCACAGCAAATCCTTGGGTGCATTGCCCCGCACTACAATTCCGTTCGTGCCCAGTGCACCTGCCACACCCGCAAAAGTAGCAGCAAGCCTCGCCGGATCATCTACCCCACCGGCAAAGCGCGATGCTTCATCTACGTTCAGCTGCCGCACGCTGATTGTGGCCATGCTGTTGAGCGCTTCATTTTTTGAAGCTTTGTCTTTGATAGTTACTTCTTTCAAACCCGTCACGGTTTCTTTCATTGCCTTGTTCAGCACCGTTTCTTTTCCTGAACTGACATTTATTTCCTTTACAATGCGGGTTTCATAACCCATGTACGAAATTTTAAAATTATATCTGCCCACCGGCACATTTGATATTTTAAAATTCCCTTCTGCATCGGTAGTAGCACCCACAGGAGGATCAGAACCAATAATCATTACGGCAGCCCCAAACAATGGCACCTGTGTATCTTCATCCAGCAAACGTCCTCGCACGGTTTGCGTGAGCTGCTGTGCAAAAATGGTTGTGCTGACTACCATTACTAACAAGAACAAAATCGATTTTTTCATACCAAATATTTTCTTTAGTTTTGCTTACAAAGTAACCTTTAAAACAAAAGGGTTGCAATACTGATAAATCAGTAATGAATCATGAGTGAAGAAAAAGGACAGGATTTTGAACATTTCAAAATGTTCGATATGCAGGGCATACGTGAAGAGGATTTGGATTATTCCATTGCCGAAAAGCATATTGAATTTCTGAAGTCGATGAGCTTCCTGAACGACAGTGCCATTTCAATTTTTGATTTGTATAAGAAAGAACATCTTTATATGTCCAAACGATTTGAATCACTTTTGGGATGGGAAGTTGAAACGGGCGTGAATGATGTTGAGTTCACTTCGAGCATGACACATCCTGAAGACATGGAGAAGATGAACCGGCAGGCGCTTTTCTTTTTCGGAATGGCATTGGCTATTCCCACAGACCGAAGACACGAATACAAAAATTACAAATACGTTACCGACTATCGTGTGAAACATCGCGACGGGCATTGGGTGCGTGTGATCGAACAGCAGAAAATGCTTGAGATGGATAAGCGCGGAAATGTGTGGCTTGCGATGGGAATCCTTGACATTTCCCCCGATCATGATATTGAAACACCAGCACGTACTCGTTTGATCAATATTGAAACGGGACAGGTATTTCGTGTGCCTGATGAGGAAAAAATTAAAGAGGCAGTTTTATCACATCGCGAAATCGAAGTGCTGAAGCTGATTTCCGACGGCCTGATCAGCAAGCAGATTGCCGACAAATTATTCATCAGTGTAAACACAGTGAATACACACCGGCAAAGAATCATTGAAAAACTGTGTGTGCAGAATACGGCGGGAGCTGTGAATGCTGCGCGGAATATGGGACTTATTTGATTGAACAAAGAACAAGGAGCAAGGATTAGCGATTTTAGAAGTGAAATACAAAAGGCAGAATATCTTGAAAAGTAATCAGCTCTAAGCAAAAAAATGAATAAAATGAGCCCAATAACTAATAACTAAATAACCTAATAACTTAAATAAAATGGAAAACTCACTCAAAGGAACACAAACCGAAAAGAACCTGTTGAAAGCGTTTGCAGGCGAATCGCAGGCCCGCAACCGTTATGAATTTTTTGCCAAGGTAGCGAAGAAAGAAGGCTACGAACAAATAGCCGCAATTTTTCAATTGACCGCTGATCAGGAAAAACAACATGCAAAACGTTTTTTCAAATTTTTAGAAGGCGGCGAAGTGGAAATCACTGCCACCTACCCTGCCGGAATCATCAGGACTACCGCTGAAAACCTCAAGGCTGCCGCAGGTGGTGAAAATGAAGAATGGACCATTTTGTATCCCAAGTTTGCAGAGATTGCAGCTGAAGAAGGCTTCAAAGCTATTTCAACTGCATTTAAAATGATCGCCAAAGTAGAAGCAGAACACGAAAAGAGATACCTGAAATTACTGAAGAACATTGAAGACGGAAGCGTATTCAAAAAAGCGGAAAAGGTAATATGGGCATGCCGCAACTGTGGCTATGTGCACGAAGGTGAGAAAGCGCTGGAGAACTGCCCGGCATGCGATCATCCGCAGGCATTTTTTGAATTGGTAAGCGAAAACTATTAGGCTACAGATGCATTTTTCTTTTTAAAAAAGAGAAAAACAAGCAATGGGTACAAAGCACTCCACAGTGCAATGGCAGGCACAATCAGACGATCGCCAGCCCAGTATGTAATTCCGGATGTATATAAAATGTAGAAATTTAACATTCCCAGAAATAATACTGTAAAATATTCTGAAGGCCTTTTACGGATAAACTTTAACATATAAAAAATCCACACAGCCGTCATCAGAAGATGCAGTATGAAAATAAAATTGTGGTTTGTATTTTCAACCCACTTCCGAAGGGAGTGATTTTTCTTTTTATCAATATAGGGATTGCCTGAGCAGAAATTTTCCTCAATATTATCTGAATACACTCGTATTACTGATGAAGGATGTGAAATCAGATAAGCTGTGATTTCCCGCTTCTCTGTTTTCTCAACAGCGGCAAACATTTGCGAATGCATACTATCGGGCAGGAAATTATAATCACTGCCTGTTTTGTCTTCTGCATAGAATTTTACTTTTCTGTAGAAATAATCACGATAATTCAGATCAGCTATTTTTGTTGATGAAAATGTACCATGCTGTGTCAGGTTTATCCATTTCTGAATGATCACCGGACTGCTTGCTGCCAAAAGAAGTAGAAAGATTGATAAACGAAAAATGCGATGCTTCAAATAAACAAAAATTGTAATTATTACAGTAAAATAAAACAGGATAAGGAAAAGTGGTTTTGTTGAAGCCAACAACGCAACAACAAAAACAGCTGCACTGAATCCCCATTTTTTATTCATTTTTTTGAAATATCCTGCTAGAATAAAAGACAAAAGTGACAACAGAAAAAAAGTTGTAATCTCGGTCAGTGCATGGGCACAATATACAATTAACGAAACAGATGTTGCTGCCAAAACCATTGAAACAAAAGGCATCCATCGATTTACCGTCAGTTTTTTTACGGTCAGATAAATCAGGATACATGCTGCAAGCCACATCAGAAAATGCATTAGCCAGATTCCTGTAATCCCGCAGATCTTAAAAGAAAGCATGATCAGAAAAGGGAAAAAGAAAGTACGGGCCGGATTGCAATAATCGGCATTACCGGCAATCCACACTGAATACTCACGGTATTCATTGGAATCTCCGGTTGAAAACATTGAACTATTGATAAATTCAAATGAGCCCAGCAGGTTGAGAATGTAAAAGAAGAATGCCGCAGCCAACACAGTAAGCAGTATCAGATCCTTGTTAGTGTGCAGAAAGCAACATATTGATTTTTTATCGGAATTCATTTTTGTAGTTTCTGTAGGAATTCATTTCTCAGAATGAATCAGGAACAAAAGTAAAATAAATACATTTTCGTTAACAAATTTCATTCTTCACTGTATCCTCATCAAAGACAAATCATGCTATGAAACAATGATTATACGTTCAACTTCTACGTCTTCTTGAACGTGGGACATAGCTTTTGTCAGAATTCAGATATATGTTCACTTTAAAGAAAACTGACTGAAAAAGAAATTTATTTTTAATAATTTCATCGGCAAACAGAAACTTATTCAAATTTATAGTGGTGTCACCCGAACTAAAAGTGTATGGCCCCATAGTACTTTCTTCTGTCCAGCTTGAATTGCATTTGGACGAAACAAAACATAAAGTATTTATTCGTACACCCGTTTCAAAATTAAAATAACGTCCTCTGAAACGAATGGAGGGTACAAAATTGAGACTAGTTTTCCGAATGTATCCAGATGATTGGAAATGTTTTGCCAGACCAGGAAATGGCATCAACAACCTACTATATTCGTGTTCAATGTCTGTATATTCTGGTTGTAAACCGACCAGCATCTGAAGATTTGAAACAGAGCGATTCCCAATAACAGGTTTTTTCACTGAAAAGAAAATTGTATTCTTTTTATATCCATTATTAATAGAACTAGCAAGTGTAGAGGAGCCACCCCCAGATTCATCAGGAGCTTTTCTGTGTGACAACCCAACTTCAAATGAATATAAATGGCGATTTGTAGCAAAAAAACTGATATCAGGACCAATACCACCTAAATAACAATTTTCGAGTATCTCTGCATCATTTTTTGGATAATAATTGTATGCATACCAGCGACCAATATCAATATACGCACCCAATGAAAATCCTAGTAGCAGATAAGACGAACTATCCGAAGATGGTTTCTGTGCTAATACAGGCTCAGCAAAAACAAGCAGTATAAATATTTTCAAGAGTTTTTTCACACTATAAAGTCTTAGGATTCCGCAAAAATAAAGTTTTCTGAAATACAAAGCTATCATAGAATGAGTGCTTAACGAAATTCTTTAAAAAATATTGCAGGAGGAAAATAAATAAATTGACAATATACCCGACAGTAGTGTTAGCAATACAGTTAATTGCTAATACTTAATAGTTGTTTAAATCCGTCGATCTGCCATTTGACAAAAATTATTCCTGCATTGACTTTTCGGTACGTTTGCGTACAAGTTCATCCAGAATAACTTTCCGTAGTCTGATCGATTTGGGTGTTACTTCTACGTATTCATCATTCTTAATATATTCCATTGCTTCTTCGAGCGAGAATTTTATGGGTGGTTTCATATACGCTTTATCATCCGATCCGGAAGCACGCATATTGGTCAGTTTTTTTGTTTTCACAACATTCACAACCATATCACCAGGTCTGGCGCTCTCACCAATCACCTGACCTGCGTATATTTCATCAAAAGGTTCTATAAAAAAATTACCTCTGTCCTGTAGTTTGTCAATCGAATAAGCAACAGCAGTACCCGATTCCATACAAATCAGCGAACCGTTGGTACGTGTCATCATCTCCCCTTTCCAGGGTTCAAAATCTTTAAAGCGATGTGCGATGATGGCTTCACCTTCGGTAACGGTTAATACAGGATTCGCAAGTCCGATCAGTCCGCGGGCAGGAATGCTGAATTCAAGTGCTATTCTGTCTTTGCGGGATTCAATATTTAATATTTCGCCTTTGCGTTTGGTAACAATTTCAATTACTTTTCCGGAAAATGCTTCTGGCACATGCACCGTTAAATATTCGATGGGTTCATTTTTAACCCCGTCGATTTCTTTTAACAAAACCTGCGGCTGACCCAACTGAAACTCGTATCCCTCACGACGCATGGTTTCCACAAGAATGGATAAATGCAAAATGCCTCTTCCGAAAACAAGAAAACGATCGGGTGATCCGGTTTCTTCCACACGCAAAGCCAGATTTTTTTCAACTTCTTTAAAAAGCCTTTCGCGAATATGTCTTGAAGTAACATAAGTTCCTTCTTTTCCACAGAATGGCGAATTATTAATTGTAAAAAGCATACTCATCGTAGGCTCATCAACTGCAATCGGAACGAGTCCTTCGGTGCATTCTGCATCGGTAATCGTATCACCGATATCAAAATTTTCAGGCCCAAGAATCGCACAAATTTCGCCGGCACCTACATCGAATTTCACTTTTTCTTTTGCAAGTCCTTCGAATAAATATAATTTTTTAACAACTGATTTTACAATGGTGCCATCTGCTTTTACAAGAGCAATCGGCATTCCTGCTCTTACCGAACCGCGTGTAATTCTTCCGATCGCAATTCGTCCCACATAAGATGAATAATCCAGCGAAGTGATTTGCATCTGAAAAGCTCCTTCTTGCACTGTTGGTGGAGGAATATGTTCGAGAATTATATCCAGCAAATAAGTTACATCTGTTGTCTGGTTTTCCCAATGATCACTCATCCAACCATTTTTTGAAGAACCATAGACTGTAGGAAAATTAAGTTGATCTTCCGTTGCATCAAGACTAAACATCAGCTCAAACACAGCTTCCTGAACCAAATCAGGCGAACAGTTTGGTTTATCAACTTTGTTAATGACAACAACCGGTTTTAAACCAAGTTCTAAGGCTTTCTGAAGTACAAAGCGTGTTTGCGGCATGGGACCTTCAAAAGCATCTACCAGCAAAAGCACGCCATCAGCCATATTCAGCACGCGTTCTACTTCACCACCAAAGTCGGAGTGACCGGGTGTATCAATGATATTTATTTTAACATCTTTGTACCGTACTGAAACATTCTTCGACAAAATGGTTATACCCCTTTCCTTCTCCAGATCATTGGAATCGAGAATGAGTTCACCCA
>JAZDMK010000236.1:0-4506 GCA_043800975.1 Bacteroidota bacterium
GTTATGAAATGTGTTGTCAATCGCATAACTTCTTATAAGTGCTCCCGTCATATCATAAATATCAATGCTTCCTTTATCAGTATTATCCGGTAAAGAATATTCAATTGTAGTAACTCCGGATGTAGGGTTGGGATAAATATGGAAAGATTGATCGGCAGTAGGAAACTCATTGTATATGGAGTTTGTCAAAATTCCCTGTAAACCATATACCTTTGCTTTTCCAGTCTTATAACTTAAAATCATTTTTGTGCCATTGGGTGTATTATAGATAGGTTGAAAAGTTTGCGGTACATTTGACCGAACCATGGGTGCCACACTGTCTGCTGCAAAAATAAGAGAGCTGTTTTCATTATATATACCCGTGTACCAGGGTGAAGATCCTGCAATACTGAACAAAAAGTCAACCTCGGGCTGCAAGTCAAATAAGTTTTCGGATATATACAGTACATTAAAATCATAATTCCACGTCGTGTCAAACGGGGGCATGGGGCTAACATAATATGATACAGGGAATGAATTACAATTGATAGTCTTCCATAGGGAATGATTAAGATTATAAAGAAAGATGAATCTGTTGTTTTGAGTCCTAGTTACCTTAACATATTTCATTCCTGAAATTTCAAGATTAATCATGTATAAGTTACAGGATGCATCGTCATATGATGCTTCCAATGTTATTTGTGCCTTAGAATTCAGGGAAATTCCAATTACAAAAATCAATGACAAAAATGCAGTTTTCATGTTTTTATTTTTTAATTATTGCTAACTTGATTCTCGTTTCAGGTTTTACTTCCTTAAAATCTTCTCCATTAATTTTCCTTTGGCAAATTCAACTTATCTAAAGAAGGAATCTTTGCAGGAGACAATCTTCAATTTCTTCAACAGGAAAACTACAAATGACACCGGTGATTTTTGATGCATTTGGATTAATGTACGCTGCCTGATGTAAAAAGATTCCAAAATCATTGATCCTTTCGATTTGTTGTAGCAATGTTTGTTCATCACAACCTGTCAGCCCCAAAATAATGGCATCTACTTCAGCTTTTGGGACCCCTTTTTATTTGTTTCACAATAATACTATAAAATCATTGAATTTGCAAATTTTATTTCACAAATCCAATCCTCCGTTTCAACCTGCACCGTTTTAGCCCAAACCGCCCGTCACTGGTAACTTATAGCTCGTGACTTATTTTACATTTTTTAACATTTTTTTCTGTTTTCGATACAATATTTTAAAATATTCTGCGTTTTTATTTCAGAAAGAAACAATATGCCGCATTTTTCTACATATAACATTTTGCCTTTGATCCCGACCCGCAGCTCTCCGGTCACGCTCCAGTCCGGAGCAGCGCGGAACCGGGGATTTTCTTCCGCCTTCTATTCCGATTACACATCTTTATATACTGCTTCTAATACAATCCTGACCGGAAACAACTGGATCCCGACAGCTTCTAATAGGAACACGACAGGAAACAATTGGAAGTTGTCATATTATTATTGGAATTACCGCAATTCTTCCATGATCCGGACGGGTTCTATGTGGAACACGTCAGGAAACAACTGGAATCAGTCGTACTCTTTATGGAAAAAGTCAAACTCCAATTGGAAGCCAACGTGTACTAACTGGAATTCCTGCAATTCTTCCATGATCCGGACGGATTCTTATTGGAACCGGACATACTCCATAAAGAAAATGTCAAACTCCAATTGGAAGCCGACGGGTTCCAATTGGAATCACACGAAAACGGCCTGTGACAGGGGTTTTTCTATTTGTAAAATTTTCTCCTTTAATCATAAATTAATATTAACAAATTAAAAACTGAAATTATGAAGCGTGTAAAAGTTTTACTGGACTTCCTTAAATACTCAGTAGTGAGGAAGATCGAATTCGGTCGCAACGTGATTACGAAGATGACCGGAAATGCCAGCTTTACCAATCCCGACCTGACGCTGGCGCAGGCAACCACATTAACCAACAACATCGAAGCCGCGCTGATTGCAGCCGACGGAGGCAGTAAGGCGGCTAAGGCATCCTTGCTGCAAGCCGAAAAGCTGTGGGATGAAGGTTTTCGGAAAATGGTTTTGTATGTCGAACGCATTGCACTGGGCAACGAAGCTTTGATTCTGAGCGCAGGTTTTGAATGCACCCATCAGCCCGCTCCGGCGCTGCATCCCGAATTCGTTGTGAAACATGGTAAGATGGAAGGTGAGGTGTTGTTGTCGCACAAAGCCGTTCAGGTAAGAGCCGCCTGGGTTTGGCAGTGCGTGCCCGATCCCATTCCCGCCAATGAAAAGGAATGGATTCAGGCCGGCATTACACTGTCTGCAAAATTTAAAATCAACGGATTGGAAAGCGGGAAGAAATACTGGTTCCGCGTGGCAGTAGTAACCACCAAGGGTCAGGGTCCCTGGTGCGATCCGTTCGGATTAAGAATACTATGAAGTTTAATTGGTGATTTTTTCATGGAAACGGCCATTCGGGAGGGAGGCCGTTTCTTTTTTTTGCATCATTTGAGTTCGTATTGTTCAGTACCCATTCGAGTTTCCCTACTAGTAGGGAAAAGATTAATGTGAACTCAAATGAAACAGCATTAATCCTGAAATAACTTTACATTTCTTCCCCCTATTTATAGGGGGACCGAGGGGGTACTGAAACCGAAAAGCTTTTTCATGCTGTATTTAATAATTATTTATTTTTGAAAAAACATTCCCCATGAGCCAAATCTTCACACCCGACAGAAAACACGCAGCCGTATGCGGACTGTATTGCGCATCCTGCGGCGTATACATCGCCACACAGGAAAACAATGTTCAGGAACTACAGCGCATGGCCGACAGCATGAAACAAACCGTGGAAGAATTAAAGTGTGACGGATGTGGTGCAGAACGAAAATCGGTCTGGTGTAAGATTTACTGCACTTTCACGCAGTGTGCAAAAGAACATAAGGTTGAGTTCTGCGGTTCCTGCAGTGAATATCCCTGTGAAAGTCTGAAAGACTTCCAGAAGAAGATGCCGCACAGGATCGAGTTGTGGAAATCGCAGGAAAGAATTAAAGATGCAGGATGGGAGCAATGGGCCAAAGAAATGAACGATCACTTTTCATGCCCGGCCTGCGGTATTATCAACAGTGCGTATCATCTCAGTTGCCACAAATGCGGGAATACACCCGGCAATCAGTATACCGTGCTGCATAAAAATGAAGTAGAGAATTTCTTTAAAAAGTAAAAGTTATTTCAAAACCAAAATTGATCCGGTATACTTTTTCTTTTTCCCGTCGGCGAAGTGAAGCTTAATAAAGTAGTGATAAAGATCGCGTCGGCCGGGGTAAGGTTCCCAGCCATCAGTGATATCGCCTGTTTCAAAAACAACCAGATTGTTTTGATCAGTAATAATAATCCGGCCATCGGTTTCTATTGGAGTGGTTATGCGCCACACATCATAATTACCGTCACTATTGGGTGAAATCCAGTTAGGAATATTTACGCCATCTTCTTTACCTGTATCAAAAGTATTCTTTTTGCACGAAGATGCCAGTAAAGACAATGAAATAAGTATAAAAAACATCTTTTTCATTTTCCGCCTGTTTTAATCAGTAAATTAATGAATGCAAATTCCTTATGAATGCTGTTGTCACTTTGATCTAACAAACCCTGTAGCCAGAAAGAACAGTTTACTCTGCCTGCAACAATTCCTATTCCTGCCCGCATTCGTTTGTAATTCCCAAAAGCCAAACCATACAGCATTCCGTTCCTGCGCACATAAAGCCCTGTAAACATTGATTTCAAATAATGTTGTGACATACTGAAATCAGAAAATGGAAGAAGCCCTGTTTTTTTATCTCTCAAAAGATTCAAACGTATTGAAACATCTGTAACAGCAGGGTAACGCCCATAGGATTCAACAGCAATACTGGGTTGTGTTACGTTTTGACGCATAATTGATGTTGATATCCACGAGCGTGTATATGCTAATGAAAAATGGAAATTAAGCGCTCGGTTTTTGAAACTGCCATTAGGAATAGCAGGAGATAAATGCTCATTTTTATAAACACAATTTAATACACCCGCATAAATCCCTGCCGTGAGTGAACGATAATCTTTTCTGAAAAAATTAAAAAGGATAGCTGCATAGCCTTCATTAATATTACGCAGATACTGAAAATCGTTTTTTGTAATCAATCCGAATGTCCAGCGTTTGCCATGCGTGGGATTCCATAAGAAAGCGGCTGACGGAATTCTGTTTCTTGTAGGCGAAGAAGGCCAGGTGATTGTTGAATACTGAAAGGAAACTACCGATTCGCGCGGCTTTAAAGTATAATCGTGATGCAGAGGATCGCGCGGTGCAATAGATGGCCAAGCATTCACAGGAATATCCTGCGCAAGTATAAAACAAGGAATTAAAAATAATAATACAGATAATACTTTACGGTGCATGATGTAAAAATATAAAAATATTTATCATTTGTAATAAGGGCTTTCACTTAATTGATTGTTACAGGTTGTTCT